>JBIKKS010000080.1:0-7620 GCA_044360235.1 Flavipsychrobacter sp.
GTGGCTGCTCCACTACAGGTCCTATTAGGCCCAGTTCCTTAGCTACAGTATGTGCTTCTATTATCTCAGCCGCACTCCACTCGCTGGTGCCCCAGTATAGTATTTTGCCCTGTTGCAGCAGTATGTTCATGCTCCATACTATCTCTTCCATAGGCGTTTCAGGGTCAGGGCGGTGGCAGTAAAACAGGTCTAGGTAGTCTGTTTGCATTCTGCGCAGTGCAGCATGGCATGCTTCGGTTATGTGCTTGCGGCTCAGTCCGTGCTGGTTAGGCTTGTTATCCTTGCCATATAGCCCAAAGAATACCTTGCTAGATATTACATAGCTCGTACGATCCCAATTTTTAAGTTTCAGCACACGTCCCATCATTTCTTCGCTGCGTCCACCTTCATAGGCTTCTGCATTGTCAAAGAAATTGATACCATTGTCATAAGCTAGCCCCATCAGCCTGTCAGATGCCGAATCATCTACCTGCTTAGAAAATGTGACCCAAGACCCATAAGACAGTACACTCAGTTTTAGGCCTGTCTTGCCCATTTTTCTGTATTCCATATATCAGTTAGTTTTTGGTGAGTTTAATAATTTCTAGGTTGCAATGCTACATCATCTTGTTTAGTGAGTAATACCTTATTCTCAATACTACCATAGAATATTCTTTTACCACCATTCGTGAGTTTCGAATCCTCATTTATTTCCTCACTAATGCGCTTCCAGCCAGTTTTTACCGCTACCTGCTTCTGCATTTACGGGCACTCCATGTGGTAGAGGCATAGCATTTTCCATGCAGGTTTTTATCAGTTCTTTTGCCACTTCCACCTCATGCTCCGGCACATCAAACACCAATTCATCATGCACCTGTAGTATCATTTTGGTTTCTAGTTTTTTTGCTTTCAGTTCATGATGTACTACTATCATTGCAAGCTTTATCATGTCGGCGGCTGTGCCTTGTATGGGCATGTTTATGGCATTTCGCTCTGCATATCCCCTTACCGTAAAGTTGGCAGAATAGATGTCTTTGAGCCATCGCTTGCGCCCCATATTAGTTTGTACATAGCCATGTTCTTTGGCAAAGTTTACAGAAGTATCCATGTACTTTTTTATCGACGGATATTGAATAAAGTAGTTGTCTATTATGCTTTTAGCCTCTGTGCGGCTCACCCCTATATTTTCTGCCAGCCCAAAGGCCGACTGACCATATATAATACCAAAGTTTACCGCTTTTGCTGCCCGGCGCATATCCTTGGTCACAGCACTTTCTTCTACCCCATACACCTTAGCAGCCGTAGCGGTGTGTATGTCTTTATTGTCTTTAAATGCTGCTATCATGTTTTCGTCGCCACTTATAGCAGCTACTATACGCAGTTCTATTTGCGAGTAGTCGGCAGATACTAGTACATGATTGCTATCGCGGGGTATAAATGCTTTGCGTATTTCTCTACCTCTGTCGGTGCGTATCGGTATGTTTTGCAGGTTGGGGTTGTTGCTACTCAGCCTGCCCGTCACCGCCACCGCCTGGTTGTAGCTGGTATGTAGCCTGCCCGTACGTGGATTTATCAATCCCGGTAGCGAATCTACATACGTACTTTTCAGCTTCGTCAACTCGCGGTAGGCTAGTATATCTTCTACTATCTGGTGTTTGTGACGCAGCTTTTGCAGTATGTCTTCTCCCGTGGCGTATTGTCCGGTTTTAGTCTTTTTTTGTCCAGCATCTATCTTCATTACGTCGAAGAGCACCTCGCCTAGCTGCTTAGGCGAGCCTATGTTGAACTTCACCCCTGCATGTGTGAATATATTGTCCTCTGCCTTACGTATATCTATCTCTAGATCTTTAGAGTATAGGTTCAGAAAGTCTACATCTAGCCCCACACCTTCATACTCCATATCTACTAGCACTGGCACCAGTGGGTTTTCTACCTTCTCAAACACTACATCCACCTGTTTTTCAGTCAGCATAGGGTCAAAAGCATGTTTCAGTTGCAGCGTCACATCAGCATCTTCCGCAGCATACTCTTTCACTTGCTCTACTGCCACATCTCGCATAGACAACTGTCCTTTGCCTTTTTTGCCTATAAGCGTTTCTATCGATACTGGCTGATAGTTCAGATACTTCATACTCATCATATCCATACTCCGCTTACCATCGGGGTCTATCACGTAGTTGGCCAGCATGGTATCATATACTTTTCCGCTTAGGGCATAGCCATACCATTTCAGTAGTATCATATCATACTTTATATTCTGCCCCACCCACAGTATGTCAGGGTTGCAAAACAGCGGCTCGAATAATTCCAGTATAGCTATCACACCGTCCCTGTCTGCGGGCACCGCTACATAGTAGCCGCTACCCTTGGCGTAGCTGAAGCTCAACCCCACCAACTCAGCCAGATTAGCATCTATGTCAGTAGTTTCCGTATCAAAGGCTATTTCTTTTTGCGTAGCCAGTTCCTGCACTAGCGCCAGTATATCGTTAGTTTCAGTTATTAACTTGTACTCATGGGCCACATCTGCTATCGTAGCATAGTTGCCGGTAGGCATGTCGGCGTCTTCATCTGTTTCAGTTTGCGTGGGTAGTGGCGATGTAGCCACTGCAACAGTTGCTCCCTTTTTTTGTTGTATTGCATTCCCGAACAGGTCTGTGCTCACAGGTGCTGCGGGTCCAGCATTGGTGTCGCCCAGCACTCGCTTGCTCAGTGCTCTAAATTCCAGCTCGTTAAATACTTCTGTCAGTTCGTCAGCATTGCGCTCCTTCACCCTGAAGTCTTCTTCGTGAAACGGTACTGGTACATTGATGATGATAGTAGCCAGTTTTTTAGACATCAATGCCATGTCTTTGCCATTGCGTATTTTTTCGCCCATGGCACCTTTTATGTTGTGGGCATTGTCTAGTATGTTTTCCATCGTGTCATACTCTGCTAGCAACTTTGCAGCAGTTTTTTCGCCCACACCGGGTATGCCCGGTATGTTGTCTACAGCATCGCCCATCAGCCCCAGCATGTCTATTACTTGGTCCACACGTTTTATACCCCATTTGGCACACACTTCTTTTTCGCCCATTATTTCTACGTCACCACCACCAGTAGCAGGCTTGTATATAAATACTTTTTCGCGCACCACCTGTCCGTAATCTTTGTCGGGTGTCACCATGTATACAGTATAGCCTAGGTCTGCAGCTTCCAGCGCCAGCGACCCTATAATATCGTCTGCTTCATAACCGTCTAGTTCCAGGCAGGGCAGGTTAAATCCTCTTATTATGCGCTTTATGTCAGGCACTGCAGCCAGTAGGTCTTCGGGTGTTTCTTGTCTATTTGCTTTGTATGCTGCAAAGTCTGTATGCCGCTCAGTGGGGGCAGATGTATCAAACACTACTGCTAAGTGAGTAGGTTTTTCTTTGTTGATTAGGTCAAGCAATGTGCTAGTAAACCCAAACTGAGCATTGGTGTTTTTACCCTTTGAGGTTACTCTGGGATTGCGGATGAGTGCATAGTAAGCACGGAAGATGAGCGCAAAGGCATCGAGCAGGAATAGTTTTTTTTCTGGCATGATGCTAAGGTAAGATGAAATTTTTCGTTCTCGAATTGTCTCGCCTCTCTTATTTGGCCAATTATTAAAGGGTCCTACCAGCAGAAATCAGTTTTACACATGTTGTAGGTTACAATGCTCATCCACTTTCCATTGTTACCCTATTTATTTAGTTGTACTGTTCTTTTTCAATTGACAACATGTTTACTTACCCCCATCCCCCAAACCTAGTTATTCACAACTGTGCATTACTTCTTTTTTATGGCTCTGATATGTGTACTACTTTCGGACCAGTAAAACAGTTATAATAGTATGGATATCGAACAACTTATGCCACATGTAGAGGCGCTTATATTTGCCAGCGAGCGTCCGCTCACTCAGATAGAGATGACCGAAATATTGGGTCAGGCACTGGAAACAGTGATTGAAGCTGATCGTATAGCTACTTGCATCGATGCTATCACCGAAAAGTACAATGTTGATTATTACCCATTTCACCTTCGCGAAACAGGTGGTGGCTTTCAGTTCCTTACCAAAAAAGCATTTCACAAGACCGTATTGCAGCTCAATGGCGAGAAGCACATCAAAAAGCTGTCTAATGCCGCTATGGAGACACTATCTATCATAGCCTACAAGCAGCCCATTACCAAAAGCGAGATTGAATATATACGTGGTGTAAGTGCAGATTACAGTATACAAAAACTGCTAGAAAAAGATCTGATTGTGATATCTGGTAGAAATGAAGACATGGTAGGTAAACCATTGATATACAATACTTCTAAAAACTTCATGGACTATCTGGGTATCAATTCACCATCACAATTACCACAGCTAAAAGATATAACAGATATACAAATTGTAATGCCTACTAGTGCTCAGGACGCTGCACCAGCAGATACACCAGGACTTATGATAGTGAATGAACCTGCTGCGCTCAAACAAGCATCATAAAAATGGTAAATATAGGTTATAGGCATATTTACGAATCATACTCAGTTTATTTTTTGTCATATTTACAATTCACAACCCGCCGCTCCTAACCCGAGCGGCTTTCCTTTTAAGTCAATCAGCCTAAAGCATAGTGTAGCTAGGGCTGAATGTTAATGACCACACATAATATGTACATTTGTATTTCAACAGGTTTTATGAACACAAGAAGGTTTTCCATTATCGTTCTGGCATCATTATTGGCCGCGCCAGCACTTGTAAGCGGACAGCGCAAGGCAGATAAAAAGATGCTGGCTCAGATAAAGGCAGATATCGAATACTTGTCAAGCGATGCTCTGGAAGGTAGACGCACGGGCACTGATGGCGAACGTAAAGCTGCTGAGTATATCGAGAAACGCTACCAGCAAATGCACATAGCACCTTACAATGGTTCTTATTATCACCCATTCAAATTCAATTATGGTAAAGAGGTAAGTGCAGATACCCGCATTACAATCAATGACATAAACATAAATACAGATGTAGACGGCTTTCCTATGCCATTTAGTGCCAATAAGAAAGCTGCCAGCGATATACTGCCTGATGTAATGGAGCAAGGCAGTGCATGGATGATACCCATATATGCCGATCAGGCGGAGGCTGATAACCCTCATTTCGATTGGGAGAAGACTGCATTCGAAAAAGCCAGAGAGGCCGCTAAGCAAGGGGCTACAGCAGTTATCTTCTTCGATATGTATGGTGCCAAAAACCAGCCAACTTTCAATAAACACACCCAATACGAACCAATAGATATACCGGCTGTCTATATAGGGAATGCTGCTTACAAAAAGGCTATTGCTCAGAAAGGCAAAAGCGGTGTAAGTATTTATCTAGATATCAACATTGCCAAAACAGAACGCAGCGGCAACAATCTGGCAGCGTTTATAGACAATCACAAGTCGCTAACTGTGGTGCTCGGTGCACACTATGACCATTTGGGTTATGGCGAAGACCACAATAGCCTGCATGCCAATGCCGAAAAACAACATGAGATACACAATGGTGCAGATGATAATGCTAGCGGCACAGCAGCGCTGCTGGAAATGGCTAAACACATCAGCGACAAAAAACTACGCAATTATAACTATCTGTTTGTCAATTTTTCAGGGGAAGAGCTTGGGCTATACGGCTCTAAAGCTTTTGTGAAACAACAAGGCTTCGATAGCAACCAGATCTCTTACATGATAAACATGGACATGGTAGGTAGGCTCAATGACAGCACACATGCACTTACGCTAGGTGGTGTAGGTACCTCACCTTCTTGGGCCGAGGCAGTGGCATTGGCTGGCAATGACTTCAAGCTTGTGATAGATAGTGCCGGCTCTGGCCCTTCCGATCATACTAGTTTTTACAATGCAGGTATACCGGTGCTGTTTTTCTTCACAGGTCTACACAAAGATTATCACAAACCCACCGACGACGCAGCACTGATCAATTATCCTGGCGAGCAAATGGTAATTAAGTATGTGAGTCGAGTAGTAGCCAAAATGGATAAAGAACGCATAAGACCTAGCTATCGTGTTACTAAGCAGGCTACCATGGGCAAGGCAAGATTTAAAGTGTCGCTCGGCATCATGCCCGACTATACCTACGATGCTGGTGGTATAAAAGTAGATGGCGTAACCGACAACAAACCTGCCATTAGGGCTGGTATAAAAGCGGGCGATATCATAACCAAAGTAGGAGAATACAAAATAAACGGCATGCAGAGTTACATGGAAATACTCGGCAAACTAACTCCCGGTCAAAAAACTGAAGTGACAATACTGAGAGGGGGCAAAGAAATGATATTGCCTATAGAAATGAATAAGTAGCGTACCGAAGGATAAAAATTCAGGATAATTGCAACCCTAACAAATCACAATCACAATATTGGTACAAAAAAATAACCATCCGTTTTTCAACGGATGGTTTATTTTTAGCTTTTCCTAATTCAAGATTAGTGAGATGCTGGAGCAGCAGCAGGCGCAGCAGCTGGAGTTGCAGCAGCAGCAGAATCAGTAGTTGCTGGAGCAGCTTCTGGAGCTGGAGTTGGCTCAGCAGCTGGAGTTTCAGCTGGAGTTTCAGTTGCAGGTGCTTCAGTTGCAGCTTCGCCGCTTCCGCTACCGCAAGATGCTACAAAAAGACCCATTGTCAATGCGAATACGCTCAATTTTACTAATTTCATAACGTTTGTTTTTTAGTTGGTTATGCAGGTTTATACCTTTCTTCAAAAAAGGTAACCCAGTATTTTTAGATATTTTTATAAATATGCTTAAGTGCTTGATAATCATTCGTTTGTGTGCTAAACAAAATTCCACAATCATTTACTTCTAACCTTTTATTATGCCCGTATTTTTGGCTCAGCACCTCTATTATTTGTACTGTAGGACGAAAGTACAAAGCACAAAAAAACCATCCGTTGTTACGGATGGTTTTTTGTATCTGATATTGTAAACAGAATTATTTTGTTGCAGGAGCAGCTTCAGCAGCTGGAGTTGCAGTAGCAGCAGAATCAGTTGTTGCTGGAGCAGCAGCTGGAGTTGGCTCAGCAGCTGGAGTTTCAGCTGGAGTTTCAGTAGCAGCTGGAGTTTCAGCTGGAGTCTCGCTGTTACCGCAAGATGCTACAAAAAGACCCATTGTCAATGCGAATACGCTCAATTTTACTAATTTCATAACGTTTGTTTTTTAGTTGGTTATGTACATTTATACCTTTCTTCAAAAAAGGTAACCCATTTCCTCAAAGAATATTTTTGCAAGCATATCCTACTCATTATCAGTGTCATTTTGGCACTGATTTACTTACAGCTCTACCCAGCAATTACAATTTCTCAGTGACTTCAGTTTTTTCCTAAAGTTAGCCCGCTCATACTACAGTCTGTATAGCTTCTACATTCCATTCATGATTCCTATTGCTTACTTTTGTAGTATGAATCTTGTAGCTCCAATACATATAGCCAATTACATAGGTGGCATCTTACAGGCTCCCATCGGCAATAAGTACCTACCCAACATCAATCCGGCAACAGGTGAAGTATATAGCCATACCCCCGACAGCGATGCAAATGATGTAGATGCAGCTGTAGCTGCAGCAAAAGTTGCTTTCCCAGCTTGGAGTGTCACCCCTACAGAGGAAC
>JBIKKS010000070.1:0-7954 GCA_044360235.1 Flavipsychrobacter sp.
CATCCAGATACAGTAGCGATGGAGACTTATAGGCAAGGCTGCCCTCTAAAAAAGCAAACATTATTTTTTAGTATTTATCTATTCTGAACAAACTCTTTCGGTCTCAGTTTCCGCTTCTATTCACCCATTTCTCACATACCACACAGGATCTATCGCACTACTACAGACAAAAAAGGGTATGATTGCTCATACCGCCCGAAAGGTACAACATTTATACGATTAGACTTTTTACAATCCTTTTCTTAATGAATTGTTACAAATCGTTTTGCAATAAGTTGTTCCGTTTTTCTGTTTCTGTTTGCTACCTAGTCATTAGGCTTGCCAGGGTATATTTGCCAAGGGTGTTCCAGTTCTTTAGAGTGTGTAATAAGACCTATGCCCACTCTTATAGAAATGTAGGTGGGCTGAAAAAACTGTGCAGCATTGGTTTTCAAGTCACTGTATTGCCTGCCCGATACATCACTAATAGGTGTAGCCAATACACCAGCATCTTCGTTAATGAACATATGGAAATTTCCACCTAGTCTCATGAATTGGGTAAACCCAAATCCTATCCTGAATATATATTTGTTCAGTTCTGGTGTAAAGTCTATTGTACTGTCATACACCTCGCCTTTATTAGACCATGGTGCTCTCGACCATTTATTATAGATAGCCTCCCCGCCCGATTGCAGTTCGCCTATACCGCCAGTAAAGTACACCTGACTCTGTCCGCTATGCGATAGTTGAAACACTACCATTGGCGAGAAAAAACGATAAGTTACGTCTGCGCGTAAACTACCTCCTACAGTGCTTCTGTTTTCTCTGCTGTAATAAGTGTTGTAGCGCTGATAGAACTCAGTAGCTCCCAACCCTGTACCATAAGCTATGCCGCTGTAATAATAAGCACCATAACTCATTGCCATGTTGAAATTGTTTCTGGTGGCCATCCCAAATCCATCCCACCCAAAGTAAAAGCTATTTGAATAAGATTGTTGAGCAAAAAGGGATATTAATAGAATAAGGAGTAGTTTTTTCATGCGTTAAAATTAACCAAAAAAATGATTTCGGTAATTTTTCACCACATTTTTTTATTATTAGACTTTAATATACTGTAACAATTTATTGCTTTTACAATCTGTTGTTGTTTATCTTATTATCATAGTTTCCAGAGGTCTAGTATTTGCTGTGCATGGTTTTTACTGTCTACTTTTTCTATTATATGGTCTATCTTTCCCTGCTCATTTATTAAAAATGTGGTGCGCAACACTCCCATGTACTCTTTACCCATAAATTTCTTCAACGCCCACACACCATAGTCATGCATCATTTTTTGGTCATTATCTACAAGCAGTGTAAAGGGTAGATTGAACTTCGACTCGAATTTTTTATGGCTCTTTTCGTCATCAGGGCTCACACCTAGCACTATTATTCCCTTTTCTGTTAGTTGGTCGTAGTTGTCTCTTAGGTTGCACGCTTGTTTGGTACATGTTTCGGTGTTGTCCTTGGGGTAGAAGTATAGTACCACCTTTTTACCTTTGTATTGACTCAGTGTGTGCGCTATTTCGTTCTGGTCTTTAGCTTTAAATGCCGGTGCTTTATCTTTCTCCTTCAGTATCATACTCTTCTGTTTTTGTTTATTTATGCAGTTGCTAAGTTAGCTTCATATCCGCAATAGTTCTATTGTTACCTGTTATACCCATATAAGAAATACACCTAAGTGCATACATATGAATATGTATATGGTAAAGTTGCTGTTAACATCTAGCGAAAAATAAATTTGCAATCCCTTATCATATTACGCAAACTAAGTTAATTTGTTAACTTTGCAAACCATGTTTTATTTAAAGACTTGCATTTTCATAGGTCATCCATAGGTTTAAAACTTTTCTTTCTAATCCAACCATTGAATGGACAATATTTCAGATAAGGAACATTTAAGGCTCGCAGCTCTAAAGAGTTATGATATACTAGACTCAATTCCTGACGATGAGTTCGACCGACTTACAGAGTTGGCCGCGCTTATTTGCCACACACCTATTTCCCTTATTTCCCTTTTAGATGAAGACCGGCAATGGTTCAAATCTAATACTGGGCTAGATGTTAGAGAAACGCCCCGAAAAATAGCCTTTTGTGATGTGACCATTCAAGGTAATGATATCTTTGAAGTAGAAAATGCACTTAAAGATCATCGGTTTGTCAACAACCCTTTAGTTACGGGCAATCCTGATGTTAGGCATTACTGCGGTTGTCCGTTAATTGATGCTAACGGTTTTGCATTGGGAACTATTTGTGTAATAAACAATGAATCCGGCAAGTTGAATGAAGAGCAGCGCATGGCTCTTAAACTACTGGCTGCTCAAGCTATTAAACTAATAGAAGATTTTAGTCAAAAACAAAACCTTAAACAATATGAACGTTTATTTAACCTTACAAATGATTGTATTTGTGTCATTGATAATAAAGGTGGTTTTAAGAAATATAACGCATCTTTTTCAAATTTGCTTGCATTAAATGGTCATACTATAAATAATGATCTTCATTTTTATCAATTTGTACATCCCGATGAAGTAGAATATGCCAAAAGTGTTATAGCCCTTCTCATATCTAATTTAGAACCCTCAAATTTTACATGTCGTTTTCATGCGGCAGATGGTACCTACAGATTTCTTAACTGGTCGCTAAATTATAACTCAGATACCAATTGTGTCTTTTTAATCGGAAGAGATATAAGCGAACAAAAAATGCACGACCATATTGTGCATACTGTAGAGCAAAAGTTTAAAGCTTTCTACGAAAATTCTCAAGGGTTGATGTATATGCACGATATGAGCGGTAAGCTTTTCAGCATCAACAATGCTTGCGCTCAAAGTTTAGGTTATGCCAAAGAAGATTTACTTAAATTAACCCTTTTTGAGATAATAGCTCCGCACCGGCACGATGCTCTGAAGTTATATCTGAAGTCTATAGCTGTACATGGGCATGCCAATAACCTCACTCATACAATTCACAAAAATGGTTCTGAGCGAATATGGCTTTACAACAACGTGGTCGAGAGAAACCAAGATGGTTCATTATATGTCATTGGTAATGCATTAGATATTACTGAACGCCATAACCTCGAAAAAGAATACAAAAGATTAAATGAAAGATTACAACAAACTAATTCAATAGCCCTTATTGGTTTTTGGGAACTCGAATTGGAAGACAATAAGTTGACTTGGTCTGATGTTACAAGACAAATTCACGCTGTAGACAACAACTACTTACCAAACGTTGAAGATGCTATTGATTTTTACAAAACAGATACTGACAAGAAGAAAATTATCGAATGTATTAACGACGCTTTAAATTTTGGCAAACCATGGGATGTAGAGTTGCAAATTGTAAACAAAAATGGTAAAGATGTTTGGGTAAGGGTTTTAGGGGATACATATTTAGAAAATAACAAATGCACTACTGTTTTTGGCACTTTCCAAGATATTACCAGCAAAAAAATTGCCGAATTAGAAATTGCTGCTTCTCGAAATTTATTGCAGAATGTTCTTCAGGCCTCATCAGAAGTGAGTATTGTATCTACTAGTACCGATGGTATCATCACTGTCTTTAACAAAGGTGCAGAAAAACTAACCGGCTATTCAGCAGCCGAAGTTATTGGTATTCACTCACCAGCTATCATTCACAGAGAAGATGAAATAATAGCTCGTGGTAAAGAACTTTCTGCTCAACATAATATGGACATTTCAGGGTTTCGGGTATTCGTTCATAATGCTGAACTTTTAGGTTCTGAACAGCGCGAGTGGACCTATATTCGTAAAAATGGTTCTGAATTTACGGTGTCTCTTGTAGTTACAGCCATAAGAAATCAAAATGGAGAAATACTGGGATATCTAGGCATTTCCACAGATATCTCAGAACGAAAAAAGGCAGAACTTGAATTGATAGATCAGAAAGCAAAACTATCTGCTTTTGTGTCTCATATACCTGCAGCCGTTGCCATGTTAGATACAGACCTTCAGTATATTGCATACAGTAATAGGTGGCTAGAGGAATATAAATTACCCAATAACGATATCACTGGTATTGCGCATTACGAAGTTTTTCCAAACATCAGCGATGAATGGAAACAAATTCATAAAAGATGCCTCAAAGGAGAGATCATTCGTAATGAAGAGGATGTTTGGTGTCCTATGGGTTGGCAACATGACCAGTATTTGCGTTGGGAAATTCGTCCATGGTTCCGTCACGATAACACTATTGGTGGCATCATGATGATGACGCAAGACATAACAGATGTCTGTTTGCAGCGCGAAGAACTTAAAAAAGCTAAGGTCGTGGCAGAGCAAGCTAATAAAGCAAAATCGGAATTTCTGTCTAACATGAGTCACGAAATTCGTACACCACTCAATGGTGTAATTGGCTTTACTGACCTCATACTCAAAACCCAGCTAACCGAAACCCAGCACCATTACCTCACTATCGTCAATCAGTCGGCAAACGGTTTATTATCCATTATCAACGATATTCTCGATTTTTCTAAGATAGAAGCAGGTAAGTTGGAACTGGACATTACTAAGTGTAACCTTTACGAATTAACTGCTCAAGCCATAGATATCATCAGCTATCAGGTGCAAAATAAGCGTCTGGAAATACTGCTCAATGTTGCTACTGATTTGCCTGGATATTTATGGACAGACAATATAAGACTGAAACAAGTACTCGTAAATCTGCTCGGAAACTCTTTGAAGTTTACCGAAAAAGGTGAAGTCGAATTAAAAGTGGCTCAGCTACCCATACCCCCTGATAAAGACGGCAAAATAGTAATAAGGTTTGAGGTAAGAGATACTGGTATAGGTATACCCAAAGACAAACAAGAAATAATATTTGAAGCATTTTCACAAGAAGATGCATCTACCACCCGCAAGTATGGTGGCACTGGGCTGGGGCTTACCATTTCTAATCGTCTATTGCAGCTCATGGGTAGCAAGCTACAATTGATAAGTGCTCCCGGTCAAGGCAGTACGTTTTTCTTTGATATACGGGTACGCACAGAGATAGGGGGCATAGAACCGCCGCATGCCATTGCTTCTATCAAAAAAGTATTGATAGTAGACGACAACGATCACAATCGCACCATACTCAGCCACATGCTGGCATATAACGAAATACTGACCGACGAAGCCAAAAATGGATTCGATGCTATGCAACTGCTTGCTAGTGGTGCCAAGTACGACGTGATATTGATGGACTATCACATGCCCTATATGGATGGGCTGGAAACAATAAAAAAAATCAGAGAGTCTTTCGGAAAACAAGGGGAAGATCAAAGCTTCATCTTATTACACAGCTCGTCCGATGACGATATTATTATCAAAGCTTGTAGCGAGTTACATATCATACACAGACTACTGAAACCAATAAAATTTCATGAAATATATGATTTGTTGTCCAAAACAACTATCGAAGCTAGTAGTGTAGAACCATTGGTTAAGACAAAGCAGGTTAACAAAAAGAATGCTCTACGAGTAATGGTTGTGGAAGACAATCCTATCAATATGCTCTTGGCAAAAGCCATAATAAAGAAAATTGTACCAGATTCTACTATTACTGAGGCATCAAATGGCCAGGATGCAGTAGCCCAATGCACCATACAGTTGCCAGATATAATATTTATGGATGTGCTCATGCCGCTCATGAACGGATATGATGCTACAAGATTGATTAGAGAAAAACATCCGCACAATCGTATTCCTATTATAGCACTTACAGCTGGGGTAGTGCAGGGCGAAAAAGAAAAATGTATAGAAGCAGGAATGGATGGTTTTGTTTCAAAACCTTTCGTTGAAGAAGATTTATTGCCTATTTTTAACTCCTTGGAAAACATAACAACAACAAACACGGTACTCAATGCTAATAAAGTATCTGAACCTGAAGCGAAATTTAGTCTCGCAAACCTTGCAGAGACTTTAGGTATTGACATTTCCGACACTGAATCTATAAAGCAGACATTGGATGTGATTTTGGAAGAAATGGAACGATCAAAATCTCATCTGGTTTCAGAGGGTATTCTTGGCAATATCAAGCAAATCAATCAGGCAGGTCATAAGTTGTACGGTTCTTCATCTTTGCTGGGGTTACATTCGCTCGCCAAAATGTCAAGACAGCTCGAATATTTTGTATTAGACGATGATAATGCTAGTGTATTATCTGCACTTATTGCAGATGCAGTTGCCGAAATTGATGCTTGTCTCACCGCTGTTCGCAATAGTTATCCGGTAAGTTAGTAGTCATTATTGGCTTGTAGTATAGTGCCTTTTTGGCGGTATTTATTCGTCCTTCTTAAGGTATATTTGCCGTCTTTAACTACACAGTATAGCCTTATGAGTACACCAGTCCACAGATATTTTGTCATCAACAAACCCTGGAACATGGTGTCTCAGTTTGTGAGCAAAGAACCCGTAGGTTTGCTAGGCGATCTCGATTTCTCCTTTCCCGAAGGCATACATGCCATTGGTAGGCTCGATAGTTTATCGGAGGGATTGCTGATACTCACCACCAACAAAAAAGTAACCAAATTACTTTTTCAGGGCAAAACACCTCATAGACGCACCTATCTTGTTAGGGTCAAAAACAAAGTAACCCCCGAAGGGCTGGAAAAATTAAGGACTGGAGTAGACATAATAGTAAAGGAAGGCGCTACCTATACCACGCCCCCCTGCGAGGTACACATACTCGACACACCACCACCGTTCCCCCCGCACCAGCTCGAACTCAGAGATTTTGTACCCCACACTTGGCTCTCTATTTCACTTTACGAGGGCAAGTTTCATCAGGTGCGCAAGATGGTCAGTGCCATCAACCACCCTTGTAAGCGGCTGGTAAGAATATCCATCGAAGATCTACTCCTCGGCGACCTCCCTCCCGGTCATGTACGAGAACTTGAAGAAGAAACCTTCTTCAGATTATTAAAGATAGACGATTGGCAATAATCACACTCACAACACAGCCGCAACATTTGTGCTATGTTGCGGCTGTGCTATGTATTGGTTTTTACTGATTTGTATTTTCGTCGTTCCTTATTTCATACCCGTGCCTATATTCATTTTCATGCTGCTCTTTTTCAGGTCATGCAGTATGTTCACTGTTTCGGCTATATATATGTCCTTGCCCAGTGCCTTTAGCCACTCTTTGTTTTTGGCTACAGATGCACTATCTATGTTTACCTTAGCCATGTCGGCAGGTGCATTGGTCATATCCAGCGCGGTTGCATTTTTTTGCAGTTCTTCTAGCTTTTTAGAGGTCGCATTTATCTCCTCTTGTTCTTTTTTGTACTTATCCACATTCAGCGACACTTTGTTGTCGTCTCTTTTCTTCCTTATCAGTTTAGCATTTTCGCTTATTAGCTTGAAGGTGGGACTATTATTTATCCTGCTATTGCTCATATTCACTAGCTGATTCAGATTCGGTATACTGTTGCTTGGTTTGTAGTTCACAGCAGGTATTTCATCCCAAGCCAGTGCCGATTTTATGTGTCTTTCGCCCAGTTCTTCATCATCATATCCATCATAAGGGTCGGGCATATCCACGTGTGGTTTCACACCCTTTAGCTGGGTCGATCCACCATTCACTCTGTAGAACTTCTCCATCGTCAGTTTCAGCGCCCCTATCGATGCATTTTGTTCGCTGGTAGTATCGTTCATCATATTCAGGCGGGTCATTGGGTCTATCATATCATCCAGCGACACCATTTTCTGCACCGTACCCTTGCCATAAGTGGTAGAACCCACTATTATAGCACGGTTGTGGTCTTGCAGCACCGCCGCCAGTATCTCCGATGCCGATGCACTGTTCTGGTTCACCATTATAGCCAGCGGACCACTATACATCGCAGTATCGTATGGGCGAGAGCGCAGCACGTTCGGGTTCGATCTGCCGCTTTTCACCTGCACCACAGGTCCCTTACCCAGAAAAATTC
>JBIKKS010000071.1:0-7934 GCA_044360235.1 Flavipsychrobacter sp.
CACCTGCTGGAGTCATTGTTCTTGCAGATAGACAATGTCCACCATCGCCAGAGCAACCTTGATTACCATCGCCACAATGACCACGTAGAGCACCGCTAGTTCTATCGAGATAAAAAGCCATATCATTGAACCAATCAGTGATAACGAGATTTCCTGCCGTGTTTACGAAAACACCAGTAGGATATTTCATTTTAGCTAGGGTAGCTGGTCCACCCAAACCAGCAAGCCCATAAGTAGAACCAGCTACAGTAGAAATGTTGCGAGAACTGGCATCAATCATCCTTACTTTGTTGTTCGATTTATCAGCAATGTAGATGTTTCCCGACGGGTCTAATGCAACACCATAAGGGTTAGCAAAGCGCGCATCTACTGCCGGACCACCATCTCCACTGAAACCAGAAATACCAGTTCCTGCAATTGTTGAGATAACGTTTTGAGCGTTAACTAATGTAGCACCAGCCAGCATCAGCATTGCGGCGCTAAATAACTTACGTAAAGTTTGTTTTTTCATAACATTTGCTTTTTAATTACCTACAAGTTAGAAAGTCTCTTTCACATTTTATAATTAATTATTGGCACAGTTTTTGTGTTGCAACACTCTAAAAGTCAACTACTTTCAGATAATAATGTACTCTATGCGATAACTTAAAAGAGGGACATGAGGCTGAAAGCGGCTGTAGGATTGAATCTAACGATTCAACTGCTGACAATAACGTGACACACGGGGTTGAGGTAATTTTAGATAATACAACAGGAAATACTTTTGATACTACTAATCTTAGTTTGCAAATTTGAATGTAGTAAGCAATAAAATGTTGCTCACTAGGCTTGAATCAGTGACATTCAACCATATACCTGTACCTTCTGCAAATGCTTTTGTATTACTCAATTCTTGTTTAATACAGTTAGCTACCTTACTGTCTTCGATAACTGCAAGCGCTTTTTTGCCAAAAACCAGTCCTACGTTGAAGTAACCAGACCTAGACAAAAAATAAACGAGCACTCTGGTGGCATCACTGATTCTGTAACCCCAGCCAGACCTAGTGCCTGAAAAGTACCACCCTGATGTGGTAGTAGGATAGTGAAGCAATGTGAAATCTTCTTAATGTTGCCAAAATATAAAATTATCAGCCAAAGCAGACTTTAAATCAATTTCGCTGGGTATATATTATCATAATCACAAAATACGCTTTTCATAGACGATGCTTTTTTATAGCTCCCAATAGTGGTAAAAGACATAAAAGAAAAACTGCTTTCTGTAAAAAACAGAAAGCAGTGTATATCTATAACTATGGAAAAAGAATTAGGCTAATGAAGCAGGTTTTTGACCTAGTGTTTTCATGAATCTGTAATGCGAACCAACAGCGGCTATCATAGTAGGCATGGAGTGGTAAGGCAAACCGAACTCCTGACATTTACGCGCTACGATTTTACTTATTTCGGGATAGTGAATGTGGCTGATTCTTGGGAAAAGATGATGTTCTACCTGATAATTCAGCCCACCTACAAACCATGAAATAAAATTGTTGCCAGGAGCAAAGTTTGCTGTTGTTTTGATTTGGTGAACAGCCCACTCATTTTCTATCTGCTTGTCATCGATACCTGCAGTATACTCAAAATCAGTTTCTTCTACAACGTGTGCTAACTGAAAAACTACTGATAATGATAAGCCCATGGCAATGTGCATAAACAAAAAACCAACTCCCCAAGCACCCCAGCCTACAAAATAGACAGGAATAGCTATGTAAAACACCAAATAAAGCAACTTACTAGCCCAGAAAATAAGGTGCTCTTGAGTATCCATTTTATTGAGCTCGGTAGTGTAAATACGTTTAGTACCATACTTGGCCATATCCATAACAAATACCCATAGGAAAGAACTAAGCGCATAGATCAACCACAGGTAAATGTGCTGAATACGATGTGCTGGTTTCCAAACCTGAGTTTGGCACTGACGAATAACAGGGCTTTTGGCAATATCATCGTCTAAGCCATCTATATTGGTGTAGGTATGGTGAATGATGTTGTGTTTTTGTTTCCAGATAAAGGCATTGCCTCCCAAAGCATTGAGTGATAAACCCAACAAATCATTTACCCATTTTTTAGAAGAGTAGCTACCATGACATGCATCGTGCATGATATTGAAACCAATACCAGACAGAGCAAGCCCTAAAACTAAACTAAGAGATATGCCAACAAGTGTAGTGTACTGCTGGGTAAGCAAAAATAAATATACGCCAATAGCTACGGGTACCAGCACTATAGTTTTGAGGTAAAGTTTCCAATTACCAGTTTTTGCAATTCCGTTTTCTTTGAAATACTTATCAACGTCAGCTTTGAGCGACTGATAAAAGACTGCATTCTTGTTGTTGTACGTTAACTTAGCCATATATGTATGCAATGTAGACCTAAAAAAAATATAAACCCTCTTAATGTTGAGCCAATTAACTACAGGATACAGATACAACTATGGCACTCTAGTAAAACGAGTGTAACTCAGACGTAAGTTTCATATCACTATAACCTCAAAAACACAACATTAGTCTGGCGGTAAAGTTGTGCAAATAAAATAAATTTTGCAAAAACTTTCACAAATATTTTTAGTAGGTAAGAGAGTTTATTGTTAATCGTTTAAAAAAATAATTTTCGGCGTGTTAGATAACTTACAATTAATTGATGACAGTATAAGCTAGTACCCAAAGGTTAATATTATACAGATTTACTCATTTGAAGAGGGAAAAACCAATAGTATATGTACCCAACCATTCTAATGTGCACTGAGTCTACAATAGCAAACAACATATTATGAGCATAAAAAAAGGTTTACTAACTATTGCAATATTAGGTATAGCCACCAGCACGATATTGGCACAGTCGCTCCCTTTCGATTCCAGTTTTGGTACGAGTGGCACGTCAATACTAACATCGATACCTGCCTATAACCCAGTGGATGTAACAACTCAAACAGATGGCAAGTTATTGTGTATGTATGGAAGCAACTCACATACCTATATTTTCAGAACTATGCCAGACGGAACATTAGACAATACATTTGTTGGGAATCCAGGATTTCAATTGTTTCCCAATGTTCCAGGTGTTTTGTACCTGGGAGGTAAAGTGTGTGTACCAGAAGGATCACTGATCAAACAAACTACGAATGAAAAAGTGATGGTAGTGTTTGGTGGTTATTCTATAATGAGACTTAATGCTAACGGATTGCTTGATAATACATTTGGAAATTCTGTACCTTCTGCAGGATTTCTAGACCTGAATGCAGGTACTCCCATACAGGTTATTGATTTTGTCTATGACTTTTATGAGTCAAGTTCTGCATACTATTTTGCAGGCAAAGGAGGCGTAGGCAGCGGAGGAGGCACGGCCGATGCTGTAGTAATAGCAAAGACAAATAAAAACGGAGTGCTGGATGCAACTTATGGCACAGGAGGTATAAAAGTTATGCCACTAGATACGGTGAAGTTTGGTTTTTACAATGATGTAAGAGAGATAAAGTTTAGCAATGATGGTAAAATACTGTTTACTGGTTCTTGTCAGCGACGCACTTTCCCTGACAACATGAATGATATGTTTGTGGGTAAGTTTAATTTGGATGGCACGAGTGACAATACCTTTGGTGCAGCGGGTGTGCAGATACTTAATTTCAACAACCTGAATGAAGACCCCTATTGTATGTCGATAGCTACTAATGGCACCATTTACGTTAGTGGATCGAATAATGGCGCAGGTACTCGTGAATATTACACTACTAAACTATCTGCTACAGGCGCACAGGACGCGTCATATGGTGTATCGGGCGTGGTTATAAAAACACCACCTGCTTCTATAAACTCCTCCCCGCTTTCTATCACCACTACCAGTTATGGCAAACTGTATCTTTCGATGTTTTACTCGGTAGCTTTTATGGTATATAAAGATGAATACCATTCTTACAATGCAGACGGCAGTGCTAATACTAGTTTTGCGGCAGGAGGTGTATTGAATCCGGATGGCATATTGAACTTTAATTCTTACGATAAAGCTCTGAAATTATACACACAACCCGACAACAAGGTAATAATAACAGCTACTGATGGCAGCCATCCCAAAATAATGCGTATAACTGGAGATGTACCTCCTACATCTGTATCGTACACAGAACAAACACCAAAAAACACATGGGTAGCCAATGGGACAGCTTACATCAATACTGGTAATAGTACTGAAAAGATAGTGGCAATAGTAACGAGTAGTGATGGCAGGATAGTGGGTAAATATGACGAAATGACACCAGCACAGTCGAAAATAACTACATTATCATTACCCGAAAATATACCCGCTGGCATGTACATACTGTCGGTATATCAGGGAGGCAATGTACAGCAAGTAAAGTATACCAAATAGGTTTTGAGGGGGAAATCAGAATCGAATGATGATAGTATTACACTGACCTACAAAGGGCTGACACAAAAAATGGTGTCAGCCCTTTGTTTTATTACCTTTGAAGATGTAAATAAATACTGCAAAATAGTTTGCAGATGAGCTAATGAAATGGAACAATAAATATGCGGGCATTTTATTATTGTGTATTGTAGCATTTGCATTTGTGGCTGGTGATGGTATTCGTATTCTACAATATCCCCCTCGATCATTTCACACATTCAGGCAAAGCGACTGTCTGGCATATACCAAAACCTACTACCAACACAATACAGGTTTTTTCAGTCCGGCATGTTATAATCTGTTAGGGAAGGATGGTAGAGTGGTAAGTGAGTTTCCGGTACTGTATTATTTATCAGCAAAGCTGTGTCAGCTTTTCGGCTTTCAATATTGGATAATAAGAGGCCTAACAGTATTGTGTTACCTAGCGGGGCTATACTACCTGTTCTTGTGTGTGCGGATGTGGATAAAGCGGACAATTCCGGCACTGTTTCCGGTGGTTATATTAGCTACGTCTCCATTTTACTTTTATTATGCAGTTAATTTTTTGCCTAATGTACCTGCAATAAGTTTTTCCTTCATTGGCTTGTACTATTTGTTACGCTACCAAGAAACATTTACCAGAAGGTATTTGCTGCCTGCTACCACTTTTATTGTACTTGCCACTCTATTGAAGCCTACAGATGGAGGATTGATATGGATGGCCTATATCGGTGTGATGGCTATAAGCTACAGTAAAAAGAAAGTAGATACTCAGCAAATATTATTATTGATAGTAAGCTCGGTGATAGTAGCTGCCGGTATAGTAAGCTGGTATCTATTTGTAAAAAACTACAACAACACCTACGGCAATAATATAAATCTGCAAGGAGTATACCCTATATGGGACATGACATGGAACGACATACGATTGACATTTACTGAAAGAATAATGGGGCTATGGCGAGATAGCTTTCAGCATCTGGTACTTTTATTGTTTCTGTGTGGCTGCATGGTGGTGTACATAGTGAAGTGGCGCAGCATAGACCCATTTCTTAGAACTTTTACTTTGATGATACTGCTAGGCTCAGTGGTGTATACTATACTATGGTATAAGGCGTATGGCGACCATGACTATTACCAACTGATACTAGTGATTCCGGCAGTGTTTGTAGTGACAGCTGCACTTTCGTACTACAGTGATAGTATTTTGCTACAGACTAACAAAAAAAGCCAGTATGCAACTGATATTGTACTGATGGCGCTAATGATAATGAGCGTGTATCATAATCAGTCTGTGCAAATAGACAGGTACTCTGATAAAAACAGCTCTTGGTACAATGCGAACGTATATGAAGTGGAGCCCTACCTGAGGAAAATAGGCATTACGAAAGATGATATAGTGTTGTCTGTACCTGATGGGTCTCCTAACATATCTTTGGTGGCCTTTGGCAACAAAGGGTATGCATCAGACCTGTTTGGGAAGAACAACTATACTGCTGCATACGGCAAAAAACATGGGGCAAAGTACATGATAATAACCAATAGGGAGTATATACATGACTCCAACTACATTGACTATACTACTAAACTGATAGGACAGTATAAAGACATCTACATATTTGATATGAGGTAGAGATGGTGGGGAGTATTGTCGTCTTTGTATTAAAATAACAACTATCCTTATAAGCGTTATAGCTTATATTTGGAACGCATAACGGGCGCACCTACGCAATATGATTTTCTACACGCATTCTAAAAATCGCAGTAAAACATTCAGCGTTTGGCGCGTTATTAGCTCTTTGATAATTACCCTATTTGCCTGCCCAATGGAATTCATTCGCAAGGATATATCTGCGGGCATTGACAATTCTTGGATTATTGCATTGAATACAGCTATACAAAGGGGTGCAATTTTTGGCAAGGACTTTGTATTCACCTACGGCCCTCTTGGCTTCCTAAGTACCCGAAACGCCGATTATGTAGGCAATGCTCCTATCATAGCCGGAGATGCGTTCCTGCTGGCCGGAATATTCCTACTGGTGTACCGCTTTTTTTCAACTAATATAGTCTGGCTTCTACTTTTATTTACCGCTGCCATTGCAATGCGCACATCGAACTATTCGCAAACACTTTTTTTACTCTACATTATATATACCTCTTTAATAGTAACAGACAAAAAAAGTGATTCTCTATACATAATGTATGCTGCCATTTGCGTTCCCTTGCTTTTCTTCATCAAAATCAATTATGGGTTTATTGCTGTACCCACATTTTTTGTGGTGTGCTCGTTACTCGCATCACGTAGCGTAAAATCGGCACTGATATATGGTGTGTCTTGTATCATTCCTTTTTTCGCAATCGGTTTGTCGGTGGGCATAAATTATAAAGGTTACTTCAGGTATGGGCTAGAATTGATAAGAGGCTATGACGAAGCAATGATGCACACTGTAAGCATGCAGGAGTTACCAATATGGTTTGTAGCTATTTTCATCTGTACCCTTTGCACCTATTTGGGGATATTTATGTACAAAGCTCTTAAGCTGAAAAGTGGATTGCTTACAACCAATATCACAGTATCATTGGCTGCGATAGCCTGCTATCTGTTTTTCAGAAACGCATTTACCAGATACGATGATGTTCACTATCGCCAATTTTTCTGCATATTCCCTTTCTTCTTTGCAGTCTTTGCTCATATTATTCAGGTAGACAAGAAAATAGCTACTAAAATCGTTTCGATGGTTATTGCCTTGGTAAGTCTTTCGGTACTTGACGGCAACGATGGAGCCAGAGAATTCTCCATTTCTGGAAGTAAACTAAACGATAGACTTTCTATAGCTCCGTACTATGCGGGGATATGCCAGCCGTTTTCATATGGCGAATTCCCGGAAAAACTACGTGATGATAGTGTAAAAAAAGTAGTGGGTGCAGGCACCTGTGATTTGATAGCCCACGAAATGAGCTTTATCAAAGTGAACGAACTCAACTACAATCCGCGCCCTGTACCGCAAGCATACAGCGTGTACACCCCGGACCTTGACTCCCTGAATGCAATTCACTTCCTCAAACAAAACCGACCGGAATTCATCCTTGTGGATAATGATGGTGTGGACGATCGCTACGCGATATGGGACGAAACCTTAACCAAAGCAACAATACACCTTAATTACGAATACACTGAGTTGAAAGGGGAAGAACATCATCCCTTTATGCTTTTCAAAACAAAGAGTGGTATTGGAGAATGGCCAATATTCAAAAAGATTAGTGAATTGGTAGTGCGTGCGGGAGATACTATCAACGTACCACAATCAGTATCAACACCAGTTTACATGTCGGCAAAAATAGAGTACACGGGGTATGCAAAAATTAAGAAACTAATTTTCCCTATGCACTTAGGAGTGACACTATTAACCGATTCACAAGTTTCACACTTTACGCTGGTAAGATCTATTGTTGCGGAACCGGTTCTCATAAGTCATTTTGTACAGTCTAATACCGAACTGAATAACTTCCTGTGCGGA
>JBIKKS010000072.1:0-7901 GCA_044360235.1 Flavipsychrobacter sp.
TGCGGTTATACCTGTCACTGCCCCACTGGTAGAATTCACAGTACCAATAGCAGCATTACTGCTGCTCCATGCACCACCAGAAGTAGCGTGAGTAAGTGTAGATGAATTACCTATACATGCTGATGCGGTTCCGCCGATAGCTGCTGGTGTAGCCACTACAGTCACCTCTGTCACACTCAAGCATCCCGAAGTAGATATTGTATATGTTATATTAGTAGTACCTAAGGCTATCCCTCTCACCACGCCAGTTGCTGCTACTACAGTACCAACTGCCAAATTACTACTAGTCCAAGAACCACCAGCGGTGGCATTAGATAATGTTGATGTTAGCCCTTGACATATAGTTGCTGTACCAGTGTTAGGTGTAAATACTGCGTTTACTGTTACGATAACCGTAGACGCACAACCTGATGCGTTGGTATAACTGATCGTAGTTGTTCCGGCTGTAACTGCACTTACTAGGCCACCAGATGTTATTGTAGCTACCCCTGGGTTTGTGCTAGACCATGTCTGACCCACAGTACTAGATGTAAGAATAGATGTACCACCATCACACAAACTAAGTACACCACCGCCTATAGGTGCTGGCTTTCCATTTACTCTAGCTACCCCCTGTCTGATACAACCTGTAGGTAAGGTGTATGTGATAGTTGAAACTGATAAAGAAGCATTAGAAGAAGTGGCTGTTATTAAACCTGAAATAGGATCAATAGATGCAGTTGCAGGAACAGTACTTGTCCACGTACCACCAGCTGGTGTAGAACTAACAGTAATTGTTTCTAAATGACATAAATCAACCAAACCAGTAATTGTTGTGGGTAATGGATTTACAGTAACCACTCTTGTAGTAAAACAAGCTGGTGATGCTGTCGGGCGGAATGTTATAGTAGCTGTACCACCGGCAACTGCAATACCATTTACTACTCCACCACCATTGATAGTGGCAACAGATGTGTTGGAGCTTGCCCAAGTTCCTGCCATACTGTTGGCCAAAGTGGTTTGTAAACCTTGACAAACTGAAGCTGTACCTGTTATAGCACCAGGCTGCAATTGAACGGTTACTGTTCTGGTGTATGCTATACCAAGTAGATTGTAACTAATTACAGACGTACCAGTACTTACACCAGTTATTACGCCAGTTGTTTCGTCTACGGTTGCAACTGCTGGTGTAGCGCTGCTCCATGTTCCACCTCCAGCATCAGCAGTAAAGGTTGTGGTTAATCCAGTACATACAGTATTTGTACCGCTAACTGTGACTGCTGATGTCCTTGATGACACGAACAAAAAAACTACTGAAAGTAGTAGAAATAGATTTTTCATGCTAAATTGATACATAGTGAGACGTGAGAATTTTGCGAAGGTAATTACTATTCCAAAAATAAAAAATAAATTAAAGTAACTATTTTCAGTAAAAAAATCGCTATTCAAGATTACAAAACACAAAATCCAAATATAATAACACGCTTTAAACAAATAGAATAAGAAAGTAAGCACCAATGTAATTGTCTGTTTTCTTCATTTTATGCCTTTCATCATAGTTTGTTTATTCAAGTGCAACACTATCATTTGAGTTGAAATAAAATACTACATCGACGTGCAGTATAAGCCCAACTTATAGTTTACGAGAAGACCTTCGCACTTAGAATTCTTCTTGTTCTTACTTAAAATATGGAATATTGGACGCTAAAAAGCACCAAAACATACAAAACTGCTTTTAATCCTTATTTTTACGGCATCAATTCTAATTAATGAATAACCAACGTAAAAGACCAGTACGAATTCTTGTAGCCAAAGTAGGCCTTGACGGTCATGATAGAGGCGCAAAAGTTATTGCTACTACTCTGCGCGATGCAGGTATGGAAGTAATATATACAGGACTGAGGCAAACACCAGAAATGGTAGTGAATACAGCTTTGCAGGAAGACGTAGATGCATTGGGAATAAGTATCCTGAGTGGTGCACACATGACGGTTTTCCCGAGGGTAATGCAATTGATGAAAGATAAGGGAATGAATAATGTGCTTATAACTGGTGGAGGGATCATACCTGACGAGGACATGAAAGCACTGCAATCTATAGGTATAGGTCAGCTATTTCCTCCGGGCACTCCTACAGCCGATATTGTATCATATATTAACAACTGGGTAGACGAGCACAGAAAAGAGCTACTATAGGTAACAAATTGACAATTATAGCCAGTTCATCACTATTACTTTTACGATCACTGAAAAATTAAATTTGCGATATGTATAGTACTATACTAACTAATTTAGAAAACGGAACATTAATAATTACCATCAATCGCCCGGATAAAATGAACGCACTTAACAAAGATGTGATTCAGGATCTGGGCAAGGCAATGGAGGAAGTGTATAATAATGCTGAGATAAAATCCGCTATAATAACCGGTGCTGGCGAAAAAGCATTTGTAGCTGGTGCAGATATCAGCGAGTTTTTAGCACTGGGGGCAGCGGGCGGAGCTGCCCTAGCTACAGTAGGCAGAGATCTGGTCTTTGACAAAATAGCTTATTGCCCCAAACCAGTAATAGCTGCTGTAAACGGATTTTCGCTGGGTGGCGGCTGCGAGCTAGCTATGGCTTGCCACTTCAGGGTAGCTTCAGTTAATGCTAAGTTTGGACAACCAGAGGTAAATCTGGGACTGATACCGGGTTATGGTGGCACACAACGCCTCACCCGCCTTATAGGGCATGGCAAAGCAATGGAGCTGTTGATGACGGCTGACATGATAGGTGCAGAAGAAGCTAAGGCACTGGGATTGGTAAACCATGTAGTAGCTGCTGATGAATTGCTGAACAAAGCCAAAGAAATACTACAAAAGATACATACAAAAGCACCTATAGCCATAGCCAACATTATAGCTTGTGTGAACGAATGTAGCGATGGCAACCACCACAGTTTCGATAACGAAATTGTGAGATTTGGTGAGTGTTTTGAAACAGAAGACATGAAAGAAGGCACAAAAGCGTTTCTGGAAAAAAGAAAACCAGTTTTTAAAGGAAATTAATTTATATCTTCAACCTTTAAATTTTTGAATACATGCAGGCAAAGGTTACCCGTATCTTATCGGTATTGTTTGTTGCAGCCATGATTAGTCAATCGGCTGTGGCACAAAAATACAGACCACTGAGAGATTATGTAGAACCAGATGGCTGGTCTATAGGTATGAATATAGGCAAGAGCGAACTGTGGGGTGATGTAGGTACTAAATCTCCTATTGATCACTTTGCTAATGGCAAATACCTTGATAAAGTTTCCTTTGTAGGTGGCATATATGGTCGTTATCACTTTCACCCTAGTTTAGCTATTAGGTTTGCGCTCAACTTTGGTAGCCTTACTGCTACAGATGAGTGGAATCTGGATGGAGTAAATGGCAAAGGGTTGCTGGAAGGTGATGACTATACGCAGCGATATCTGCGAGCACAAACTGCAAAAGCTACCATATTTGAAGCTTCTTCTATGGTGGAGATTACCCCTCGCAGAATCAATATTCATCAAAGAGCTTTCAAACGTAGCCAACCCTATGTGGCTGCGGGTCTGGCTTTCTTTCATTACACACCTTATAGCACAATAGGAAGTAGCACTACTTACGTAAAAACATACAACTTATCGCTTGAGGGTCAGGGTTTTATAGGTGCAGACTATCCTAAACGCAATTCGCGGTGGCAGCCTGCAGTACCACTGGCTGTGGGTTATAAATGGGACCTAGGCGAGCGTCTTAACTTTGCTATAGAGTACAAGTACAGAATGACATTGTTTGATCAGCTGGATGGTGTGAGTGGTAAATACATAAGTGAGTTTGAGTTCAATCAGAACCTATCGCCTGCTGATGCCCGTACTGCTATACTTATAGCCGACAAAAAAGCGTTTTATAACAATTCGCTGCCTAGTGAGCCAGGAACACTAAGAGGCAACCCAGGCAATAATGATTCTTATTCCACCATTTCTTTTATGCTTACATTCAAAGTGCCATCACGTAAAGCATTCTGGTGGACTACTAAGAAATTCTAAATAGCATTTCACAAATCGTTGAATATAAAAAAGGATTCTCAGAAAATGGGAATCCTTTTTTAGTTGTTATAAGTGCTACATTGGTTTTATACTCTTGCCCTCCAGGGTATTTCGGGGGCATTGTTGATGTGTAAAAGATACCTGCATAGCACAAACAAAAAGTCTGATAAACGGTTGAGGTATTGTATGACTATGGGTGGTATAAACTCCTGCTGCTCTTGCATGGCCACACATATACGCTCTGCCCTGCGGCACACACACCTGGCTACATGGCAGGTAGAAGAGGCTACATTGCCCCCGGGTAGAATAAAAGAGCGCATCTCGGGTAGCGACTCATTCATGAGGTCTATGTGGTTCTCCAGCCATATCACGTCTTCGTCGTGTAGGTCGGGGAGTTTCATTTTTACTTCTTTGCCCGGGTCTGTGGCCAGCACTGCCCCTACTGTAAAGAGTCGGTCTTGTACCTCTCTCAGCCACTCGCTGATTTGCTCGTTAGCCGCCATATCGTTTACCATACCTATGTACGAGTTCAGCTCGTCTACGGTACCATAGCTTTCTATACGTATGTGGTTTTTGGGTACCCGTACCCCACCTATAAGGCTTGTGCCGCCTTTGTCTCCTGTTTTTGTGTATATCTTAAACATACTGCCTCATTTTAATGAACAAACTATTCCTACTCCTCAAAAATAAAAATTGCGTGCCCTACTTCTATTTGGGCACTTGATTAATGTCTGACTCTACTACCCCGTCTCTTATTCTTATCACGCGTTGGGTATAGTTGGCTATGTCTTCTTCGTGGGTTACGAGTACTACAGTGTTGCCCTGATTGTGAATGTTGCCGAATAACTCCATAATCTCCACCGATGTTTTGGTGTCGAGGTTACCAGTTGGTTCGTCGGCGAGTAGTATAGACGGATTGTTGATGAGTGCCCGGGCTATGGCTACACGCTGGCTTTGCCCCCCCGATAGTTCGTTTGGCTTGTGGTGGGCACGGTCTGCAAGGCCTACTTTATTGAGCATTTCTCTGGCACGCTCTTCTCTTTCTTTGCGGCTGGCACCAGAGTATATGAGTGGTAGTGCTACGTTTTCCCAGGCAGTGAGGCGTGGCAAAAGATTGAACTGCTGGAACACAAACCCTATTTCTACATTGCGGACATCTGCCAGCTGGTCGTCGACCATGTTGCTTACATCCTTGCCATTGAGTATGTATTGCCCTCCGGTGGGGGTGTCTAAGCAGCCTAGTATGTTCATGAGGGTAGACTTGCCTGAGCCTGATGGACCCATTAGTGCTACATAGTCGCTCTTCTCTATGACTAGTGATATGCCCCGCAGCACGGGTAGCTCTTGCTTGCCCAGATAGTAACTCTTCCTGATATCATTTAGCCTGATAACTTCTTTCATCAAAAAACTGCCCTTTATGGCTGTGCAATTTCAAAAATACGCATAATTTCACCCTTAGGAACGATGATATAATAAAGTGCACGATCTTACTTGCTCTTTTTCATTTTTTCTGCAACATAAAACCTTTATCCCGAATGACGGGACGCAGTTTTTCTGTCTTGAAAAACAGAAGGATAGCTGCGCAATATTATACACTTTATTATATCAACGTTCCTTTGTATGATTTGCTTTCCAAATAGTAAGATCAATCTGGGCTTGTTTGTGACTAACAAACGAAGTGATGGCTACCATGATCTGGAAACTGTTTTTTATCCTCTTTTGCCACGTACTGGTACTACTCATAATATGATTCCCGGTGCGGGTACGCTCAACGATGTGCTGGAAATAGTGCCTGCCCAAAATGAGGGTACACTCTACCTGAGCGGACTGCCTGTGAATGGTGACAGTAATGACAACCTGGTATGGAAGGCCTATAAACTGCTGCAAAACAAGTACCCTACTGCTGTGCCAGCACTGGACATATACCTGCACAAGGCTATGCCTATGGGGGCTGGTATAGGTGGCGGATCGGGGGATGGGGCGTTTATGCTGCGGCTGCTTAATGATTATTGCCACCTTGGTATGACCGATGCTGAACTGGCAGGATATGCACTGGATCTGGGGTCGGACTGTCCGTTTTTTATATATAACACACCGCAGTATGCTACTGGACGGGGTGAGGTGATGACACCGGTGGGTATAGACCTGAGTGCTTATGACCTACACCTGATATGCCCTGAGGTACATGTGTCTACCCGTACTGCTTTTGCGGGTATAACGCCCAAGGCTGCTCCGATTGACCTAAGGAATCTGGAGCAGATGCCTGTAACGGATTGGAAAAATGTGCTGTATAATGATTTTGAGCAGACCGTGTTTGGGACGCACCCTGTGCTGGGTGAGCTGAAAAATGAGTTATATAATCAGGGTGCTATATATGCCTCTATGACTGGTACAGGGGCTGCCATATATGGGATATTTAATAAGGATGTAGTGGTGACAATAGAGGGTCACAAACACCTGATAATATAATAAGTAAGTACTAACTAATCTTTACCGGCACGAATGAGGATCTCTTTTTCGGCGGCGGTGAGGGAGTCGTAGCCTTTCTGGAGGATTTTATCGAGAATGTCGTCTACTTTTTTTTCTGAGACACTGGTAGTATTAACAGTTTTGCTGTTGAGGACCGCACCTCTGCGCACCATGTTACGTTTGGCTATGGCTTGTTCGTTTGGAGTGACCATACGTTCGAGCTTGTTGCCTATGGTGTATAGCCATTCGGCTGGTGGGTAACCTGCCTGAAGTAGTTTTATGAACAGGAAACCTGCTACTGCACCACCTGCCATCATGCCTACTACTGGAAAATAATAACCTGACCCTATGAGCATAAGTACCAAAAACACACCTGCTACGGCAAGGATAGGTATGCTGAAGGTGTCGGAAAGGTAGAATCTGTACTTGGGAGAAATAGTAACTGCTGCCGCACAAATGCCCATAAGCCCAGCACGTGGCCCCATAATGTGAGGGGGACAAGCACCCAAACCACCGGGTAGCAACTGTGCCAGCAAATAAAACACACCGCCAACGAACATACTGAAGAAAAATATGGGTGCTATCTGTTTTTTGCCTACGAGCATCTGTAGTACTGACCCAAAACAATATAACCACAGCATATTGCTGAGCATCTCCATAAAACTGTTGGGGAAATGGAAGATGCCGTAAATGAACAGAGTGTACCAATGAGCTGAAAAATCGGCGAGGCGAGGCAGCGCAATATTGGGTACGAAGTAGATATTGAAATTATCGCCCTTGATGTATACTATCATGACGATAGCCCATGATATGGCAAGCGCAATATAAGAACCCGCTAAAAAGAAAATCAACTTCAGCACAGCGTTATTGTCATACCCGGGTATGTATGGCAGTATCGACTTTTTTCTACCCTTCATCATCATTTGCAAAATTATCAATAAAAATTGGTTTTAGGTTGGGTGAATGATAGCAATGTGTTAAAAACTATTGTTACGTATGTGTGAAGTTTGATGTTTGTGTGTGATGCCGGTCTTGCTGGTTCGTTGCCGGTTTGTTGCCGGTGGTTTCGTGGGTTTTGATGGATAAGTGATTGATTATCAATACTATTCACTTTTCTTGTAGCCTTCGCTTAAAGCTATGGCTACTAAAAGGTATGGTGAGTGGTTAGTACTTGTATTTGTTGCCTCGGGGCTCTTCACGGAAGGGCCAACTGGGGGTGATATATACAGGACGTGAGAATACTTCGCCCTGACGGATGAGGTTGTCATTGGGTTGTTTGGGCGTTTGTTGGGTTGCCGGTTTTTTGCCGGTACTTTCAGGTGTTTTGGTATCTAAGTCGTTGATAATCAATGGAGTTTCATTTTCCGGTAATGGTGCTGCATTGCTGGTTGTATTGGGGTTTA
>JBIKKS010000073.1:0-7898 GCA_044360235.1 Flavipsychrobacter sp.
TGAGGCTATGAGTAGATGGCAGCTCAATGCTATTGTTATTCACCACCGCACAGGTACACTGGAGGTGGGCGATGTGCCTGTAGTAATTTCAGTAGCAGCACCACACAGGGATGCTGCATTTGCGGCCTGCAGGTATGCCATAGATACACTGAAACAAACTGTGCCTATATGGAAGAGGGAAGTGTATGAAGATGGTGCAGAATGGGTAGCGGCGCATCCTTAAAACAGTATTGTGCTACTCTCACTTTAGTGTTGTAATTTTTCGCCAAAACAAAGGTCTCCTGCATCTCCTAGTCCGGGTACTATATATTTATTTGCGTCAAGTTCATTATCTATGGCGCCCACCCATATATGTGCATTGGGTAAATGTTGCTGGACGGTGTCTATACCCTCTTGGCTGGCTATTATGGCCACAATGTGTATGTGAGAGGGTTGTCCGAATGCTAATAAGGAGTTTATGGTTTGTATCATAGACGCGCCTGTTGCCAGCATAGGGTCGGCAAGTATCAGCGGTCGGTCACTGAGGTCAGGGCATGCTATGTAACCTTGAGCTATCTCAAAGTCCGTTTCATTGATATGCTGTCTGTATGCGCCTATAAAGGCACTATCTGCCTTGTTATAATAACTAAGAATACCATTGTACAAAGGCAAACCTGCACGCATTATGGTGGCAATAACCGGCTGTGTGGCCAGTGTGCGACAGCATGTGGTGGCGAGTGGTGTTTGTGTAAGGGCATCGGTGTAGGGTAAGTGCTGGCTTATGTAGTATGCTGCTACCTGTCCTATTCTGTATATATTGTTTCTAAATAGTTCTCTGTTGCCTTGTGTGGCTACATCCCTTAACTCGCGCATCCATTCTGATACCAATGTATCTTGTTCGCTAAAGTTCTTTATCATTTAATTTTTGTTTAGTGTTTGTGATTAAAATTACCAAACAATCACTACACACAAAAAAAGTAAAGTAAGTATCAGGTAACTTTGTTTACTGAAACAAAAGTGATGCAAAAAACAGATGCTAGGAGATGAAAAAGTTATTAGGTATAGTATTAGTGATGGGGATTGCATTGGTTATGTTGATTACCTATTCTGTAGCACAAACTAACAAAAAGACAGTAATAAAAACAGGAAAAAAGATGGTAAATAAAAAGATGCAAGTGGAAATATGGTCGGATATGGTTTGTCCATTTTGCTATATAGGCAAAAGACGGTATGAGGCAGCATTGAGCAAGTTTGCACATGCAAATGAAATAGAAGTGGTGTGGCATAGCTTTCAGCTTAATCCGAGTCTGGAAGTGAATAAAAACAATCGCGAAAGTGTGTATCAGTATCTGGCAAAGGCAAAAGGGGTGAGTTATGAGCAATCAGTAAAGATGCATGAAGGGGTAATGAAAATGGCTAGTGAAGTTGGGTTGGATTATAGGTTTGATGAAGCAGTAGTTACCAACTCGCAGAATGCCCATAGGGTAATGCAGATGGCTCAGCAAAAAGGGTTAGGAGATGAGGCAGAAGAGTTGTTGTTCAAGGCATATTTTACAGAAGGTAAAGACCTTAACGATGCTACAATATTGGTGCTAATAGGTGAGGAAATTGGGCTGGATGCCAAGGCAGTAGCCACAATGCTGGCTGGTAATGACTATAACAAGGAAGTGACAGAAGATATGCAAGAAGCAAATAAACTGGGAATAAACGGAGTGCCGTTTTTTGTGTTCGACAGGAAGTATGCGGTGTCTGGCGCCCAGCCTGTAGATACGTTTTTGCAAACGTTACAAGCAGCACATGCAGCTTGGCTAAAGGGTTTGTAGCTATGTTTTTTGCGATAACTGATATGTGATAGTTTTTTTGCAAAAAAGAAGTGATTATCTTAGCCTAAATTGTTAGTGAAAGGCATTAAAATGTGTTTATTTCAGACATCTTTTGTTTTTGCTGAACGAATGGTTATTTTGCATGTAAATAGACAACATTAAACCTTCAATTATTTATGAAGAAGTATTTCGTATTGATATGTTGTCTTGTGTTTTTGCCTTTTTTGTCTAAATCTCAGGAGGACAAAAGAAATTTCCTTTTGCTTATAAATAAAGCAAAAGATTTACCTGCTAAAGTAGATGTGTATTTATCTGCAATTAACTATTACAGTAACAAAAATGTAGATTCTTTGCAGCATTATAGTGATGCTGCAATCTCTTTTTGTAAAAAGAATAATTATTTACTTGGTGAAGGAAAGATAATAGCACAATTGGCATTAATAGACGATAGTCAGGGTCGTATCAATCTTTCGATACAGAGAGTGAAGTATGCATTGGATATATATCGTAAAGAGAGGTATATTTCTGGTGTTGCCAACTTGCTGAGTAATTTAGGAAGTTTAGAAGCCTCAAAGGGCAATTTTAAAGTGGGGGTTGAGTATTTTTTGGAAGCTATAAAATTGCAAGATAGTTTGGGAAGCAACAACGGATTAATGATAGCCTACATGAATATGGGTAGTATGTATCTGATGTTTGATGACCTTAAAAACGCAGAAAAATATCTTAAAATATCAGCTAATTATGCTAGGAAAATTGATTTGAATGACAAAACAATAAGCCTATACAATATGATAGGTGTGTTGTATGCCATGAACGGGCAAAAAGATAGTGCATTGATTACTTTTCTGGATAATTTGGAAAAGAGTAGTGAAAAACGCTTTGTAGAATCTCACGTTGAATGTTTGTCTTATTTAGGTAACTATTACTTTGACAAAAAAGACTACCCAAAAGCAATCAATTATTTGGAAAAAGGTTTGGAGATAGCTGCTCAAAATGACATGTTGGAGCTTAAATCAAATTTACTTGTACAGATAGCCATGATTCATGCAGACGACCATCCAGAGTTGGCCATTCCTTTACTGCAACAAGCAACAATTATCACCAAAGAAATAGGTAATCAATCGTTTTTGATTACAATATATGAGGCAGAAGCAGACATGCTGAAGCGCATGAATAACTTCAAGGTAGCGCTGGAACTAACAGAGAAAAAACAGAAAATAAAAGATAGTTTATTTAGTATAAATAAAGCGATAGAATTAACAAGTATTACTACAACATATGAGCTTGAAAAAAGCACGCAAAAAGTTCAAGATCTGGAGCGAATTAGTGAACGCAATGCAACGCAAAGAAATTCGTTGATAGTTATAGTAAGTGTTGTACTGCTATCTCTTTTCATAACACTATATTATTTCAGAAAAATTAATTCACTCAATCATAAGCTAAGTAAACAGCAAGCAGAACTGCAAGATCTTAACAATATGAAGGACAAGCTGTTCTCAATCGTTGGTCATGACTTGCGTGGACCAGTAGCCCGATTGCCACTACTTCTTGATGTATATGAAGACCCTGATACGACAGCGGAAGAGAAACAATATTTGTTAGATAGCCTAAGAGAGCATAACAAGTCTCTGATGGAGATGCTGGATAAGTTGTTGTTCTGGGGGCAGTCGTTAGTAAAGGGCATAAGAATGCAGGCACAAGTGCTGAGCGTAAATGAAATAGTGCAGCAAAATATAGAGCTTAAAAAACTTACTCTCCAAGAGAAGTTAATAACAATAACAGACAAAGTGCCACAAAACCTGAAGGTGAACGCGGATATAACACACTTTGATTTCATTGTCAGGAATTTGATATCTAATGCTATCAAATACACCTTTAGTGGAGGAGCGATAACTATAAGTGCAGATGCAGATAAAGTGCCAGGATATGTAGTGATGGCAGTAACAGATACTGGTACTGGTATAGCTGCCGATTTACTAGCCAAAGTGTTTGCTCCTGAACAAAGCATACCAGGAACAGCAGATGAAAAAGGTACAGGTATAGGATTGATGTTGTGTAAAGAATTTGCATACCTAAATGGTGGCGATATATGGGCAGAAAGTGAAGTGGGAAAAGGTGCAACATTTTACTTCAAAGTAAAGAAAGCCTAACAAAGTTAGCTTTAACATACCATGACAGTATGTTTCTGTATATTTGAAAAATGAATAAATTATCAGTAACGATGAAAACAACTTTAGTAGTAGCACTTTCTGTGGCTTTAGTATCAGGAATGTATGGATGTAAGAAAGATAATCCTGCCCCGTCTAACAGTGCAAACGTAATGTTTGTGAATGGCTGTGCAGGAACCTTGCCTGGTATTGATACCAAGCTGGATAATATAAATGTATCTGGAGCGGCTAATATTGCTTTTGGCAACAATTCGGGGTATAAGAATGTAAAAGCAGGTACTGCCATTAATATTGCTTATTACCTAACTAATGTAGGTACACCTGTTACTAGTAATACTGTGAATATCACTAAGGATCTTCATTATACAGCTTTTTCTGGTGGTATCATTACCTCTCCTACATTTGTGTTTGTGCAAGATGATATGACGGCGCCTGCCAACAACACTGCCAAGATTAGGTTTGTAAACCTATCTTCGGATGCTATGAGTGTAACTGCTAATGTGCAGAACAATGTAATAGATTCTGGAGTTACTTCGCTTGAGGTTACTTCTTATTTGTCTGTGACAGCGGGCTCTTACGACCTTAAAGCAGGCGATCCTAGCAACATAAACACCGTGGTGAACATAGGTAGTGCTCAGACATTGGCTGCGGGCAAAATATATACGCTGATGCTTACAGGTACTGTATCTGGTACAGGTGTATCAGCTCTTAAGTTGACATTGATAAACAACAACTAAAATATTGTTAGTTAGTTGAGTTACATAAAAAGCCCTCGCAACAAGCGAGGGCTTTTTATGTAAAGCCTGAGATTGCCTGAATGAAAAATCGTTTAGTATTACTATCTGGGCAACTAACAAAAACATCCTAAAAAAAACACGGCAAAACGTAATAATGTTGACTCATTTACAGCATTGCATCTTCTTTACTTTTATGCTGTTGTACATAGCTAACGGCATTAAGTATCATATCGCTGGTAATGAAGATGAGGCTGCCTTTTGGTGCAGTTTTAAATGCAAAGTCAACTGCCTCACTTTCTTTTTCTATTACCGTTGTTTTTTTGGAGGGGTCTATGTTGTGAATACCTCTGCGCACAAGATCAATAATTTCCTGTCCTGGTCGCCCTCTGAGCGATATATCCTGCCGGATAATCAGCTCGTCGAAAATTGAGGCGGCTTCTTCTGCTAGGTGTATAATGTCTTCGTCGCGTCTATCTCCTGTGCCTGCTATGATAGCTATCTTTACTGTAGCTTCAAAACTTCCCACCAACTTACTGATGGCTTTCATGCCATGCGGATTGTGGGCAAAATCTACAATTACTGAAAAGTCACGAAATTGAAAAAAGTTCATGCGGCCCGGTGTGAGGGCTACTGAGGGTTCAAAATGTCGCAAAGCAATTCTGATAGCCTCTATATTAATACCCATCAGAAATGCAGCCAAAGCTGCTGCCATAGCATTTGATACATTAAAATCAGCCTTGCCATTAAATGTGATGGGTATATTTGAAAACGACTCTACCAATATTTTTTCTGCACCGCAAATGATGATTAAACTGCCGTTTTCTGGCACAATAGCAATGCCACCATTTGCACAATGAGATTCAATCCTTGGGTTATTAGGATTGTGCGAAAAATAGGCTAGTCTGCAACTCAGCTTTTCGTGTATGGCATACACCAAATCATCATCAGCATTTAGTACTGCATATCCTTCTTGCTTTACGGCGAGTGCAACTCTTGCTTTTACATCTGCTAACTGTTGCAGTGTGTTTATGCCTTTAAGGTCAAGGTGATCTTCTGCTACGTTAGTGATTATAGCTACATCGCAATGGTCGAATGCCAACCCTGAGCGTAAAATACCACCACGAGCACACTCTAGAACTGCAAAATTTATATTTTCATTTTTCAACACAGCAGCAGCCGATACCGGTCCACTACAGTCACCTTTTTCTGCCAACTCACCTTCGATATAAATGCCATCGCTACAAGTGAAGCCGACTTTGTATCCGGCTTGTTTAGCTATGTAGGCTGCCAGACGGGTAGTAGTGGTTTTGCCGTTGGTGCCTGTCACCGCTATGATAGGGAGGTGCGTTGCATTTTTAGTAATTATATTATTAGTTTGATATTCGTCCGCAAATGCGATTTGCTCATTACTACTTAGGTTTTCGCCCATTTTTTGATTTGAATTAATGCTTACAAAGTACAGAGAAAAACCACCACCTCCCCGTGCTAAAAAGAATATTGTGTTAATTTTTAATTTTGGACTATCTGATAGCTTTTGCTTTTAATGTGCGTTTGTGTTTTTGGTGGGGTAGGTTGGGGGAAGTATCTGTATAGTATTTGCCATAAACTAAAAAGCCCCTGCGTGTGCAGAGGCTTCAAGTGATTCCGTTGGGACTCGAACCCAAGACCCATACATTAAAAGTGTATTGCTCTACCAACTGAGCTACGAAATCAATATTTTAAGAACTATAATCAAACTACATCGAACCTCAAGACCCTCCCGATAAAAAATCGGGATGCTCTACCAACTGAGCTACGAAATCAATATTTTAAGAACTGTTTTTTTGCTTTTTTTGTGCCGCCTCGCTTCCGAATTGGAGTGCAAAGATAGGGAAAAGTTGTTCCCTTCAAAATATTTTGGAAAGATTTTTCAGACTTTTTTTCAAGAGTCGCTACCAGCAAGGGAATGCAGTGTTATTAGCAGTGATAGGGTTAAAAATTAAAGAGCAATTTTACATTAATTAGCCTCGAGGTAAGCCTGTTAGGAACTGCATATCTGTTGCTGGTACTCTGGTCTTGTATCCAAGTGTATGATAGGGTATTCTGTATGCTCAGTAAGTTAAATACTTCAAAACTTGCCCATACACTCTTCAGGTTGTTGTAGAAGCTATGTGCCCGGTATTCTCTGGCATTAGCATCGAGTAGGAGGGCAGAAAAACCTATATCCACTCGCTTATAATCGGGTATGCGTAGTGTGTTTTGAAATAGCTGACCTTGTGGTGGCCCTACAGGCAATCCGCTGGAGTAAAGGATATTGATGTGCGCTTTGAAATTTTTGTTTTTAGGAAGATAATCTTCGAAGTACATTCCCAGCATAAATCGCTGATCGGTAGGCATCGGAAAATAGTTGTCGTATCCTGCTATAGATGGGCTATCTGTTATTTTTTGTTCCGCCTTCAGTATGCCTATACTTATCCATGAGGTGGCATCTTGTACTAGGTCGCCATACAGACGCACCTCTCCGCCATATACACGCCCTATAGAGTTGTTTTTGCCGGTATAGCGTATGCGTACATTGTCATACCTATATGGGTCCAAATCCCACAGGTATTTGTAGTACCCTTCACCTGTAACTTTAAAGGGGCGATTGAACATCTTGAAATTATAGTCAGTTCCTAATACCGCTTGTATAGACTTTTGTGCCAGTAATTGTTTGTTGACATTTCCCAGCAAGTCGCGCATCTCGCGGTAGAAAGGCGGTTGCACATACTTACCTACTGAGAATTTGATAACTGCATCGCGGGTGGTAGACCGTGGACGATAAGCAAGCTGCAAACGTGGGCTTACCACAAATTCGTTGTTCAGCAAGCTATGATTGAATCGTACCCCCGCAGTAGCTGTGAGTCTGCCAGAATCGAAACTGATATAGTCTTGCACAAAACCACTGAGGCGCACATAGTTGAAGTTGGTTGAAGAGTGGAAAAAACTTGACATAGTTAGCTTGTCAGGGTTGTAAGGCTGGGAGAATGCTGCCGAGTCGCGACGTTCCCACTCATGCAGGTCATCTGCTATGCCTGTAACTGTAGTATTGGCACCAAACTGTATGAGGTTGTTTTTGGCTTCGTAAGTGCCCCTTATACCCACATCTCCTACATTTACATTGAGGTAGTTTCGGGCAAAGTTTTGGATGCCTCCGGCACCGAGGTATGTGT
>JBIKKS010000082.1:0-7489 GCA_044360235.1 Flavipsychrobacter sp.
AGTATCTTCACTCCTCTTGTAGACCCTATTATAAACAAAGGCAAACATGACCTGAAAGAAATGCTATTAGGCTCACTAGCTATTGTAGGAGTATATCTCATCTATCGTTTTCAGCAGTTCTACGGTTGGGGCATTTTGGCTGGCATCATAGCTGCTTTGCTCAGCTCCATTTTCACAGTGCTTAATAAACAGATTGCCGACAAATACCCTGCACGCACCATGGTGTTTTACGAAATGACCACTGGCTGGATTTTTATAACCCTTTTGCTGCCTTTAGTATTCTATTTCAATCCCCTTACTACTTTCCTCCCCAGATCTACCAACGTACTAAGCACAGAATGGCACTACAATGACTGGATATGGATAGTGATACTTAGCCTCTGCTGCACTGTATGGGCTCAGTCTTTGGCGCTGAATGCCCTGAAACGACTAACGTCATTTACGGCAACACTCTCTGTCAATCTAGAGCCTATTTATGGCATATTACTTGCCTTCCTGTTCTACAACGAAAACAAAGAGATTATTTTCCTGAAAGGAACTACCCAGCTAAACAGTGGTTTCCTGGGGGGAATGTCACTGATATTGTTGTCTGTTTTTCTGCAAATGCTCCGTCTACTTACACCTCAATTTGCAAGATTTGGATTCATAAAAGAAAAGGGTGGCATCGACTTGCCACCCTCTTAAACAATCAAATTTTAATACAACTTAATCTACCCAATCACAAATGAAAATATTTGTATCACGGGTGCCTTTGTTGTTACGATTTGAGCTAAATATCAATCTTTTACCATCTGGCGAAAACATAGGAAAGGCGTCAAAGCCACTATCTTTCGATATGCGCTCCAAACCACTACCATCAATGTTGATAGTATACAGATTGAATGGATAACCACGCTCATGTTCATGATTGGAAGCAAATATTATCTTCTTACTATTGGGCATGAATGCTGGTGCCCAGTTAGCTCTACCAAATTTCGTTATCTGTTTAGCATTACTACCATCAGCATTTGCTACAAACAACTCCATGCTCGTAGGCATTACAAGCCCTTGTGCCAGTAAATCTTTGTATTCTTTTAGTTGCTCGTCATTTTGTGGCCTCGATGCTCGCCAGGTTATCATCTTTCCATCTGGCGAAAAATTAGCGCCACCATCATACCCTACAGTGTTAGTTATCTGGCGCACATTAGTACCATCTATATTCATCAGGTATAAGTCTATATCACCGTTGCGTGTACTTGTAAATACTATAGTTTTACCATCGGGCGATATAGTGGCTTCGGCATCATAACCGGGGCTCTTGGTCAGTTGTTGGGTAATGTTACCATCAAAATCTGCAACAAAAATATCATAGCTCTCATATATAGGCCATACATACTTTTTTATCTTAGTTCTGTCTGGCACAGCCGGACAAGTATCTGCCGACAAATGGGTAGATGCATACAACAGATGTTTCATATCTGGCATCAGATAGGCACAGGTAGTGCGTCCTTTACCGGTACTCACCAGTTTATAGTCCAGCTTCCCTTTCTTAGGTATAGGCCCGTAAAAAATCTGATCGCATGGCACTCCATCCTTCGCTTCTGTACGCTGAAAAGTGATGTGTTTGTTGTCAAACCCAAAATAAGCCTCAGCATTATCTCCTCCAAAGGTCAGCTGACGCATATTTTTGAAGTGCTTCTCCTCCGGATATATCAATGTTTCGCTGGTTTGAGCTTTTAGCTCAGATACACACGCTAGAATGGAAAGGGGTAAAAAACCGGCAATTAACGCTTTAAAATTCATCTTAAAATTTATGGTGGGCAAAACTAATCTTTGATATTGGTACCTTCCTAAATAGCAATAATCTGTTTGTCAGCAAAATGTAAAAAATAAAGAATGGAGATTCTATAAAAAATTCTTCAAGCAACTGCAATTACCAATACATAATTAATTAAAAAGAGGTTTGACCAATCTGTTACAGATAGTCAAACCTCCCACAAACAAAACATTATCCTTAAAATGGTATATCGTCGCTTGATGATGGTTTTGGAGGTGCTTTTTTACCCGGCATGTCATCATCTTCCCAATTCATGTTGTTAGCTTTCGACTGTTTGGTCTGAAAACCACCATCTGGCATAAACAATTTTGACCCGCTAAAATCACTCATATCTCTATCCATATCTCTTCTTAGACCTATACCTGCCGAAGGATTCTCTCTAGGCCCACGGTTGAAACCTCCACCATCTGATTTACCTCCGCCGCCATTACCACCATAGCCTCCGCCGTTATTTCCACCGCCACCACTAGGCAAGTTACCGCCATTACCTTGCTTACCCCTGTTGGCATCAAAGTGGTCATCTTCCATATCCACAAACTTCTGGTACTCTTTTATAAAACGCACCTTCACAGATCCAGTACTACCATTACGATGTTTGGCTATATGTATATGAGTTTCACCTTCTACAGTTTCTCCCATTTCATCATTGGTTATACCATGATACTCTGGTCTGTACAAGAACATTACCAGATCCGCATCCTGCTCTATCGCTCCAGATTCACGAAGGTCACTCAACTGGGGTATCTTCGATTCTTTACGTGTCTCTACCGATCTGTTAAGCTGCGACAGTGCAATGATAGGCACCTCTAGTTCTTTTGCCAGCGCCTTCAGGTCTCTCGATATTTTACTAATTTCTTGTTCCCTGTTTCCGCCCTTCTCCACACTTGCCTGCATCAGCTGCAGATAATCTATCAGTATCATCCCAATACCGTGTTTCTGCTTCAGTCGCCTTGCTTTTGCACGTAGCTCAAATATATTTAACGCTGCCTGGTCATCTATAAATATCTTAGCCTGCGACAGCTTACCCATCCGCTGATTCATCTGTATAAATTCATGTTGTGCCAGATTGCCTCTCGTTATCATTTCCATACTTATTTCTGACACACAGCTCAGCATCCTTTTCACTATCTGACCCGCACCCATCTCCAGTGAGAACAATGCCACAGGGTATTGTTTACTAGCATTCATAGCCGCATTCATTGCCAAATTTAGCGTAAAAGCTGTTTTACCCACCGCTGGTCTTGCTGCCAATATAATAAGATCCGTTTTTTGCCATCCACCCGTTATTGCGTCCAGCCCAGCAAAACATGATGGCACACCAGTTATGTCATCTGTTTTTTTCATATTCTCTTCAATCTCCTTAACCGTGCTTACAATCACCTCTTGCAAACTTTTAAAATTTTTGCGCAAGTGTTTTTCTGTAATCTCATACAAGCCCGATTCTGCCTTATCTAGCAAGTCAAAAACGTCTGTGCTATCTTCATAGGCCTCGCTTATTACTGCTCCGCTTATACGTATCAGTTCTCGCTGTATGAATTTCTCCATCACCAGCCTAGCGTGGGCATCTACGTGCGCACTGGATAGTACACTGGTGGTAAGACGGGTAAGAAAATAAGCCCCGCCCACTATTTCTAGTTCGTTAGTTCTTCTCAACTCTTCAGTTATCGTCAGCAAGTCTACAGGTGTCCCTTTATCAAACAGCCTGCGCATGGCCGAGTATATTTTCTGATGCGCATCTACATAAAAACAGTCCTCACTTTGTATTATCTCCAGTACCTGAGCAAACGTATCTTTCTCTAGCATCGATGCTCCCAGCACTGCTTCTTCAAGCTCGGGTGCTTGTGGGGGCACTTTGCCATAAACCATAGTTGATAGGTCAGACTTACGAGCTGATGCACGTGATGCACCAAAATCTTTCTTGATATTAACGGCCATTAGTTGATTGTAAACGTTATATAGTGAGTTAATTATTTTAATATCTAAATACCTACAAGTGAAAGATCCTTTCCTTTTATCGCTTCTAGGGGTGCTACCCACTAATGTTAAGCCAAGATTAAGGAACGATTAACGCCCGTCTGAACAAGCGAAAGTAAACGCGAAAGTCAGAACCTCAAAAAAAATCACACGGTATAATTTTAAGCACCTTGCACACACTTTATCCACAGTTTTCTAACATAAAGTTCCGAAAATGATACCGTATTCCACACATAAATTAAATTACACACCATAATCCACATGTTACTCACATAGGTATGTGCTAAAATCATTTTGTTAATCGTTTTTTTAAGAAGCTACATTTTGCTATCATCATAGGTTATCTTTGCCCAAATTCATTTTCAGAGATGACTATTTCTTATCAATGGCTGCTACAGTACCTACCCGCTCCATTACCTGTAGGCGACCTTAGCAACATTCTTACATCAATAGGCCTTGAAGTAGAGGCAGTAGAAACAGTAGAAAGTATAAAAGGTGGCCTAAACGGGCTATTGATAGGAGAAGTACTCACCTGTGCAAGACACCCCAATGCTGATAAACTAAGTGTAACCACGGTAAATATAGGCGCAGAATCGCCAGTACAAATAGTATGCGGAGCACCCAATGTAGCCGCAGGGCAAAAGGTTGTAGTAGCTCCCGTAGGTGCTACAGTACACCCTACCGATGGCGAACCATTCCTTATAAAAAAAGCTAAAATAAGAGGCGAAGAAAGTGCCGGAATGATATGCGCTGAAGACGAAATAGGACTAGGCAAAAGCCATGATGGCATTATGATTTTACCTTCAGATGCTGTCGTTGGCACTATAGCTCGTAGTTACTTCGGTATTCCCGACTCAGATTTCGCCATCCATATTGGCTTAACCCCCAACAGATCTGACGCCAACAGCCATATAGGCGTAGCCCGAGATGTATGTGCGTGGTTATCCCATCACCACAAAACTCAGCAGGTAGTGGTTAACCCCTCAGTAGCTGACATCACATCTACTGTTGCAGCTCCTATCACTGTCTCTATTGTCAATGTTGATGCCTGCCCCAGATACACAGGTGTATACCTCAAAAACGTCACTGTAGCAGATTCACCCAAATGGTTGCAAGAAAAACTAAGCACTATAGGTGTACGAAGCATAAACAACGTGGTCGATGCTACCAACTATGTGCTGCATGAGTACGGACAACCATTACATGCATTTGATGCCGACAAAATAGCAGGCAATAAAATTATTGTTTCTTGCCTCGAAGAAGGGACAACCTTTTTAGGATTGGACGATAAAGAAAGAAAACTAAGGGCGGGCGATCTAATGATTTGCGATGCCAATGGCCCCATAGCTATGGGTGGCGTATTTGGTGGCAAGGATAGTGGCATTACTGCTACTACCACCAGTGTTTTTCTGGAGAGTGCTTACTTCTCGCCTATGCACATCAGGCGCAGTTCACTGCACCATGGCTTGCGCACAGATGCCGCTACTCACTTCGAAAAAGGAGTAGACATCAACAATGTACTCCCAGCCCTACAACGCGCAGCGGCATTGATTACCAGTATTGCTGGTGGCGAAGTAGCTTCTGCCATTGTAGACGTGTACCCACAAACTTTGATGCCTAACACCGTTAATGTTTCTTACAACTATATCTACAAACTGAGCGGCAAAGACTACGGCAAAGAACCTATCAAAAACGTACTTATAGCCCTAGGTTTTGTAATAGTTGCGGAGTCTAATGACAATCTTACACTAGAGGTACCTACCAACAAACCCGACGTTACCCAACCCGCAGATATAGTAGAAGAAATACTCCGTATAGATGGTCTGGACAATATTGCCATTCCTGAAAAACTAAATATCTCTCTTATCAAAGCCCTACCCAGCGACAGGGAAATGAGACAGCGTATGGCTCAATTACTGTGTGGTGCAGGGGTGCAAGAGATAGTTACCAACTCTATAACCAACAGCAAATACTACCCCGAACACCCTACCCTAGTGCGCATGATTAACAGCCTGAGCAGCGAACTAGATGTAATGCGCCCCTCCATGCTGGAAAGCGGACTGGAAGTAATACAGTATAACTGCAACCGCAAAAGTACCGACCTCGCTTTATTCGAGTTTGGCAATATATACGGACAGCAAGACGCTAAGTATAATCAGGAATCCCGATTGGCTATCTGGATAACCGGTAACACCACTAAGAGCAACTGGCTACAAAAGGCTACAAAAAACGACATTTACTACCTCAAGGGGATGGTGCAGAATTTGATGAGCTACAGTGGCATAGGCAATACCGGCATATCGTATGCCGAAACCGGCTCAGAAATAACATGGAAATGGAAAAACCTACCCATGTGCATTATATCCAAAGTAGCTCAAGACCGACTCAGCCTTTTCGATATCAAACAAGAGGTCTACTATGCAGATATACACTGGGATCTGTGGGCTAAAGCAGCCGCAGCAGCCCGTATCAAATACTCAGAAGTCCCTAAGTTCCCTGCCGTAAATAGAGATTTGGCTATAGTTATCGACAAACAAGTTACCTATCAGCAAGTACAAGACGTTACAGCTCAACTGAAAATAGCAGAACTGAAATCCTTCGGCTTATTCGACATTTTCGAAAGTGAAAAACTGGGGCAAGACAAAAAATCTTACGCGCTCAATTACACCTTCCAGTTGCAAGACCGCACACTGACAGATAATGAAACAGAAGACTTGATGAAAAAACTGTCTGATGCTTACAAAAACAAACTTAATGCCCTAATACGTGAATAATGCAAGCTCTAGATAACCTCAGTAAAAAGATAAACTTGCTCCTAAAAAAGCAAGCTGCGCTCGAAGCCGAAAACAAACGGCTAAAATCCATAATTGCTGCTCACGAAGAAACCGAGATGAAACTAAATGCTCAGTTGGCTTCCCTCGACAATAATTTGGTGAGCGTTCGCATAGATAATAAAGCTGAAAACACGGAAGAAAAAGAAAATATGGTTCGTCAGCTAGATAAACTAATACAGGAAATTGATATCATACTCAATACCCTCAATGACTAACAAGAACTTATACCATATTTCTATAGTCCTTGCAGCTATCCTCACACTGCTACACATGTCGTGCACGCAAGAGAGACAACCCTGCATCACACCAAGGTATGCCAGTCTATTACTCAAAACTGTAAAACCCAGCACCACTGGCACCGCTATAGATACGCCTATGCCATCAGCAGTATTTGGTGCCATCACAGATTCAGGCACAAAGGGCATTATCTTCCCCCGCAGTGCTACCTTTTCTTTATCTCTATCACCCGTCAGCGACTCTTGCAGGTGGATATTTGCGCCTGACACTGCTGTGGGTACCCTATTAGATACTATCCTTTTAAAATACACCCGCCAACTAGAATTTATCTCTAATGCCTGCGGATATACTTATTTTTACGGACTCACTGGCGTTACCAGCACAAACCGAAACATTGATTCTATAATAATCACCAACACCAGTGTTACCAACAATGTCAACAACAGCCATTTACAGGTATATATTCGCCCTCAGCCTTAGTGTACTTTGTCTGGGAGCAGTACCTGCATTTGCTCAGTCAGACACCGCTACAAACACTGAAGAAAAAAAAACCGATCGCCCCAAAAACATTGCCGGGCATCAGCTCGCTATTGGCTTCGATATTGCTGCTCCCATTCGCAACTACCTC
>JBIKKS010000074.1:0-7890 GCA_044360235.1 Flavipsychrobacter sp.
AACCCCACCCTTAAAAGAGTGAAATGCGTATATGATAGGTTTGATGAACGAATTTCTACTCTCGAAACTCTTTATTTCTTTTTTACCAATAAAAGATGGTTGATGTAAAGTGGGCTTAAATGTTACTGTAGCTATATCTTCGTCTCCTACCTCTTCGATATTTACTGGTAATTTTTGACTTCCTTCTAGTATTATGAAATACTCATTTTGCAGCTTTTCGTAGCGTAATGAGAAAATTTCTTCTAACATTTTTTCTATTGCATCAGCACTTATACTTTTGGAATGCATGATATACAAACCATCCCAATATATCCTAAAGTTGAGAAAATTTAACTTATCAAGATTCTCCTTCTGATCAAAATAAGTAGCTATCACATCCCTAATATCAACCCACGAGAATAGTTTGCCAGCCATATTATATTTTTTCTTTTAGTGTGGATAATGTGTCGATGAGAAATTTTATTTGTTCTTTTTCATAGGTAGAGTTTCCGAAAACACCATATCGCAATCGTTCGTGCATTTGCACAATTGGAGTAGCGGGATTATCGGTATAACCTGAATTTGGTAATTTCAATTCTTTCAACCACTCCATAAGATTATGACTGTGTCCAAATTTTTTGCTTAAGCCGAAATTTTCTTTCAACTGAGAAGTGTTCAGCAGTTTATTGCTTTTTAAGTAGTATGCTTTTAATGCACATTCTAAAGAATAAAATAGCAATAAGTGATGGGAAATATCTTGTTTATCGGCAGTGGCATACTTTTTATGTTTTTTGTGCGCACTGATAAGTTGCGAAATTGTGCTTACTACTTCACTCATAGCTACAAAATAAAGTTACTGGTAAAAGGTGACAAAATGGTTGCTGTGCAAATCTAATTGATTTTAAATATTTCCGCCCACATACAAAAAACACCCGCCACTAAGATGCAACGGGTGTTTCTTTACAATGTTTGCTGTTTGTTAGTCGGTAGTTTCTTCGCTAAGCACCCATTTTTTTTCGTTTAGGTGGGTAACTGTAACACTAATATTGTAGCGTGCTTTGAGGTGCATAGCCAGCTGATTAGCTGCATATACCGAGCGGTGTTGCCCGCCTGTACACCCAAAAGATACGCTCAACTGCTCAAACCCTCTGGCTATATAATCTTCTACATTTATAGCTACCAGCGCATAAACATGGTTCATAAAGTCAGGCATCTTGGTTTCGCGCTCCAGAAACTGGCGCACCATCTCCTCATTGCCAGTTAGGTGCTTGTAGGCAGCATATCTACCTGGGTTCAGTATGCCTCTACAATCAAACACAAACCCACCACCATGTGGGCTGGCTGTTTTGGGTACGCCACCTTTGTATGAAAAGCTGCATATCTGCACTTCCAGTTTGGGTTCTTTGTCTACTACAACCGTTGCATATCGGTCCTGCATCTCCTTCGACGATACTTTTTCTAGCAGGGATCTCAACTCGGGGTAAGCAGGCGTTTGAGGATGGTTTGACAGAAAAGTGTCCAGATTTTTCAGCGCCGGACCTATGCTGGTAAGAAAGTGCGCCTTGTGCTGCAGCAACCCTCTAAAGCCATAAGAACCCAGCACCTGTAGCAGGCGCACCAGCACAAACTGTACATAGCCGCGTCTGAAATGAATTTCATCCATACGGGGCACATGCAAATCGGCAAGGCTGCTTATGTAACCATTTAGCAGGTCTTCTTTCCATGCCTCGGGAAGTTGAGCCTTGGCTTGCCACAGCAGCGATGCTAGGTCGTATTGCGGCGGACCTTGCATACACCCTTGATAGTCAATAAAGAAAATTTTGCCCTCATAAACCATTATGTTGCGGCTCTGAAAGTCGCGATACATTAAGGTTTGTGGCTGTACCCTACCCAGGTCTTTGCTCAGCAACTCCATTTCACTTATCAGCAGCGATCTTTCGTAAGGTATGTTTTGAAGGTCGGCAAAGTAATACTTGAAATACAGCAAATCAGACATTATTGCCTTTTCGTCAAACTGTTTTGAGGCAAAACACTGTTTGTAGTCGGCATCTCTACCGGCTATCCACTGCATTTTAGCCAGTTGTGTCAGCGACTTGTGATACAGTTTGCGATTGGCGTCTGTAAATCCGTCATTGGTTATCAGGTCGAAAAGCGATGTACCCCCTAAATCTTGCTGCAAGTAAGCTCTGCGGTCTTTGTTAATAACAAATACCTCAGGCACATTTACCTGATGTTTGCGCAGTAGCTCAGTGAAGTAGAAAAAGGTGTTGTTTTCGGCGATATTAGTATTGTAAGTGCCAATAGCTGTTGTTTTTCCTGCCGTGAGGCGGTAATATCTTCTGTCAGAACCCGATACGGCAAGCGCCTCTATCGATTCTGGTGCTTTCTGAAAATGGTCTTCAAAAAGTTTTTCAAGAATTACGCTAACCTGTACGGTGGTTTTATTAGGAGTCATGTTCATTTTTGGGATAATCAAATAATATTACGTTTCGTTTCATTATCGGGAAGTCTTCCCACCGCTTTGCCTCAAAAGTGGCACCTACTACTCCACAAGTGGGCATGTTGCCAATAAAAAAATCGGGCGAGAGTTGATTCACAAACTCTGTTATGCCCGGATTATGCGCCACCACCATTACTGTTTTTACAGTATCTGCCACCTCATATAGCACCTCTTCCAGCACAGCTGGTATGCAATGATACAGCTTCTCTTCCCATCTTATCTTCGCCACATTGTAGCCCAGTTGTTCGGCAAGATGCTGAGCTGTTTCTTTTGTTCTTTTTGCCGTACTCGATATTATGAGGTCGGGCATAAGACCTGCTTTTTTAAGGCGGGCACCCATCTCTGGTGCATCTTTTGAACCTCGTTCATTTAGAGGTCGATCAAAATCGCTTTGTAGTGGGTTTGCCCAGCTCGATTTTGCATGCCGAATCATTATCAGTGTTCGTTTCATACTGCGTATTACCTGTAACAGCAGAGCACCTTTGCACAAAATAGCTATCAGGTATTCCTCCGTTACAATAATTAAGAGCGCAAATTACGCAAAAACCCTCCACATACCGCCCTGCTAACTTTCTTCGCCATACAGGTCGCGCTCCAGTATCTCCATACTTATTATATCTATTGCTTCTATCATTTTGGGGGTCACATTTAGCAGAGTATCTGTTTCGCTGCCTTTTAGCGATGCCAGCACCTTGCCTTTCACACCAGTAAACACTAAAGATCTGCCCATAGAGTAACATTCTTCATGCATGTCTACAAGGCTTTGCTGGGCATCTTCATCTATAGTTTTACAATTTTGAAAGTCTACTATAAAATTTTGACTGCCGCTTTGTCTCATTTTCTCAAATGTGCTACGCAAATCATCTGTCATATTTACCGTTATGTTTTCAGATTCGGGTGTAATAACCGAAAAAGTGTCTCTGGTATCAATTTTGAAGTCCATTGGATACAGTTTTAGTATTGTTAAGTAAACTCAGGGCTATCACCAACCTAGAGCATATTTTTTTAAGTGTCTCAGTTTAGGTTTGGACGGTTGCAGTATCGGTGTTGATGAGGCTTATTGATTTAAAAATAATCAATCCTGCATATTTACCGCATTTTTTTTGCCCGCAGTGTGAAGGCAAAGTTAATATGGCGAATTACCCACAATCGGCGATACGTTTATAACAATTGGCAATACTTCAATTCTTATTTAATCACTAACTTTATTCAAAAATCGGGACTATTCATGGATTCAAACTTCTCGCCAAAAGTCAAAGAGATCATATCGTACAGTAGGGAGGAAGCACTGAGGCTCGGTAATGATTTTATAGGTACAGAGCACCTGCTGTTAGGTCTCATTCGTGAGGGCGATGGCATGGCGCTGAAGGTCCTGCACAGTATGCAGGTAGATCTTTTTGAGCTTCGCAAAGAACTCGAAAGTGCCATAAAAGATAAAAACAGTAAGCCACTGCTCAATATCAACAGTTTGCCTCTTACCAAGCAAGCCGAAAAAGTAATTCGCATCACCGTACTTGAAGCAAAAGCACTAAAAAGTACATCAGTAGAAACTGAGCACTTGATGCTATCTATACTGAAAAACAAAGAAAATGTAGCTACTCAGATTTTGGGCAATCTGGATGTAGACTATGATCGTTTCAAAGGTGAGCTGAGCATACTACAAGGTGGCAGCCCCACCAGCGACTACAACGACCCAGGGTCTGACGACTTTGAAGATGATGAAGAACGCAAACAGCAATACCAGCAGCGCAAACCAGCAGCAGGCAACACAAAATCTAAAACACCTGTGCTAGATAATTTTGGTAGAGACATCACCAAGTTTGCAGAGCTAGGCAATTTGGACCCAATTGTAGGTAGAGACGAAGAAATAGAACGCGTATCACAAATACTATCTCGCCGCAAAAAAAACAATCCTATACTGATAGGAGAGCCTGGCGTGGGCAAAACAGCAATAGTAGAAGGATTGGCTCTGCGGATAGTGCAGCGCAAGGTATCTAGAGTATTGTTCGACAAACGTGTTATTAGTTTAGATCTGGCTGCGCTTGTAGCTGGCACTAAATACCGTGGCCAGTTTGAAGAGCGAATGAAGGCTATAATGAACGAACTGGAAAAGAACCGTGATGTCATCCTGTTTATCGACGAGATTCACACAATCGTTGGTGCAGGTGGTGCTTCGGGCTCGCTCGATGCTTCTAACATCTTTAAGCCAGCCCTTGCCCGTGGCGACCTGCAATGCATAGGTGCATCTACGCTCGACGAATACCGCATGTACATAGAAAAAGATGGTGCATTGGATCGTCGTTTTCAGAAAGTACTGATAGAACCACCTAGCGTAGAAGAAACTATTATTATCCTCAACAACATACGCTCTAAGTACGAAGACTTCCACAATGTAATATACGATGCTGAGTCGATAGAAGCATGTGTGAAACTCAGCGACCGCTACATGACCGACAGGTTGCTGCCCGACAAAGCCATAGATGTAATGGACGAAGCCGGTGCAAGAGTACACCTGAAGAACATCAATGTGCCACAAAGCATTCTGGATCTGGAAAAACAGATAGAGGATATCAAACAAGAAAAAAACAAGGTGGTAAAGAGTCAGCGCTTTGAAGAAGCTGCTGCGCTACGCGACCGTGAAAAACGCCTAGGCGAAGAGCTGGAGCGTGCAAAAGCTGAGTGGGAAGAGGAAGCAAAACACAAACGTTTCCCTATCAACGAAGAAGCTATAGCAGAGGTCATAAGCATGATGACTGGCATACCCGTAATGCGCATGGTAGAGGCAGAAAGTGCCAAGCTACGCCGCATGGGAGACGACCTAGCAGGTGCAGTAGTGGGGCAAGATGATGCTATCAATAAAATAGTAAAGGCCATACAGAGAAACAGAGTAGGACTAAAAGATCCTCGCAAGCCTATAGGTTCTTTTATATTCCTTGGTCCTACAGGTGTGGGCAAAACAGAACTAGCCCGTGCATTGGCAAGATATATGTTTGATGGTGATGATGCCCTGATAAGGGTAGACATGAGCGAATACATGGAGAAATTCTCGCTTAGTCGCCTTATTGGTGCACCTCCAGGATACGTAGGTTATGAGGAAGGCGGACAACTAACCGAAAAGGTAAGACGCAAGCCATACTCTGTGGTGCTGCTGGACGAAATAGAAAAAGCACACCCTGATATCTTCAACATCATGCTACAGGTGCTGGATGATGGTCAGCTTACAGATGGGCTGGGTAGGAAGGTAGACTTCAAAAACACCCTCATTATCATGACGTCTAACATTGGTGCTCGTCAACTTAAAGATTTTGGTACAGGAGTGGGTTTTGCTACTACTGCCAAAACAACTAGCAGCGAAGAAACAAGCCGTGGTGTAATAGAGAAAGCACTGAAACGTACCTTCTCGCCTGAGTTTCTGAACCGTATTGATGATGTGGTAATATTCAATTCGCTCGACGAATCGCACATTGCCCAGATCATTGATATCATAATGAAAGACGTACTTAAGCGTCTTAATGCATTGGGCTTTACACTGCAACTCACAGACAGTGCCAAAAAGTTCATAGCAGAAAAAGGTTACGACCAGCAGTTTGGTGCTCGACCGCTGCACAGAGCCATTCAGAAATATCTGGAAGATCCGCTGGCAGAAGAAATTCTTAACCACAGAATCAAATCGGGCGATACGGTAACTGCCGAATATAACGAAACAGAAAAGAAAATTGTTTTCGAAATCCACCATACTCCAGCCATTGCAGAAACAGAAAAACCTGTAGACGGTCTGTAGGTTTTAGGATAGAATTTATGCTTTAAAAGCCCGATAGCTGTAACAAATCGTTGCAGCTATCGGGCTTTTATAAAGTAGGTATCGCGATCTAAACACCAATATTTGCTTTAACTACTAACATTAGTAGCTACTTATATTAATAATAAACAGTAAATTTGGACGAAAATTTATTAACTCAACAAATTATATTACCTTAAGATGACAAAAGCATATTGTGCGCTTACAGCCATACATAAAACTGGATTGTAAAGCACTAAGCAGAATGCTGGTTATTTTAATTTATATATTACACAACCGATAATAGTACTGATTGATAACACATATGGACATAACCGAAAGTACGGGTGTACTGAGTAAAGAACTGACTTTAAAGTCTATGATTACCAGCATGCCTGTATCTGTTGTTGTGTATGATACTGATATGAATATCATTACGGCTAGCCCAAAGTGGCTGCTGCGCTATGGGTTTCAAGAAGAAAATGTAGCAGGAAAGAACCATTATTCAGTATTCAGTAATGTATCTGATGAGTGGCGAATGGTTCATAAACGCTGCCTGGCAGGAGCCACAGAAAAAAAAGACCAGGATATTTTTTACCTGCCAAACGGGAAAGCAGAATATGTGCGATGGGAAATTTCTCCGTGGAGAAAAGAGGATGGAATTGTAGGTGGAATAATAGTATACTCGGAAATAATAACCGAGACCGAAACCACAAGGTTAAGTAATGTGAAACTGATAAGAGAACTAAATCTGCTCAATGAAGTAGATAGTATAATATACAATGCGACCGACGACTATGATATGATTGATGATGTGTGCAAAAAAATTGTTCAACTGGGTGGCTATCAACTAGTATGGTTTGGTTTTGCTCCAGATCCATTGCATGACAAACAGTTGATATTTCCTATGCATAAGTATGGCTCGGCAGTACATTATCTGGACAACTACAAGATAGATTTAAATAACGAAATTCAAAAAAACGGCCCTACATCTACTGCCCTACGTACATGTAAAACGCAGGCAGTAAACGATTTTTCTGAATCTTTATTTTTCTCACCATGGTTACAGAATGCACTTTCACACAACATACACGCATCTATAAGTTTGCCTATGAGTTTAAATGATGGGCAGAAATGTGTATTGTGTATCTACTCAGACAAAAAAAATGCTTTCGACTTGCCAGAAATAGGCATACTGGAACGACTAGCCAACAAAGTTGTATATGCGCTAAACGCCATTAAGCTTAGATACGAAAGAAAAGTAGCTCAAATAAAACAGGATACGCTCATAAAAGACCTCAGCTTGCGGAATAGAAGTCTGGAAGACTTTACCTATTTAGTGTCACACAATTTCAGAGCTAAAGTTGCCGACCTACTGGGTGTATCGGCGCTCATATCTGAACACACACTAAGCGAGGCAGACACAAAAGAACTGAATGGCGAGGTAGGTAGAATATCCCAAAAACTAGACGAAGTATTAAGAGACCTGCACAATACACTGCTCGTTAAGGGTCATGCTTTGGTAAATACTGACTACATTGACTTATCAAAAATGTTCTCAGACATCAAACAAAACATGAATGCTTTAATACCAGACACTCATATAAACCTGATTACTGATTTTTCTCAAGCC
>JBIKKS010000075.1:0-7879 GCA_044360235.1 Flavipsychrobacter sp.
GAATGAGGAAACTCATTGCTGACCACATGGTGCGCAGTAAGTCTACATCGCCACACGTTACCAGCTTTACAGAGGCCGATGTGACCAACATTGTGAAGTGGAGAGACAAAAACAAAGGACAGTTTGAGAAAAAATATGGTGAGAAGATAACGTACACTCCTATCTTCTTTGAGGCAATTGTAAATAGCATTCGCAAGTTCCCGATGATTAATAGCAGCCTTGACGGCTACAACATCATCATGAAAAAAGATATCAATCTGGGTATGGCTACTGCTTTGCCTTCTGGCAACCTGATAGTACCTGTTATCAAAAGCGCAGAAACCAAAAACCTGTTAGGTCTCACCAAAGATGTAAATGCTCTGGCAAATGCTGCCCGAAACAACAAACTTAAAGCTGATGACACACAAGGTGGTACATTTACCGTTACCAATGTAGGAACTTTTGGTAGCTTGATGGGTACTCCTATCATCAATCAGCCTCAGGTAGCCATACTAGCTGTGGGTGCTATCAAAAAACGCCCGATGGTACTAGAAACTGAAGATGGCGATGTTATAGCTATTCGCCACATGATGTATCTGTCTATGAGTTACGATCACCGTATTATAGATGGGTCGATAGGTGCTAGCTTCCTTACGGCAGTAGCCAAGGAGCTTGAAGCATTTGACCCTAATAGAGAAGTTTAGTAAATACTATCTCTTTCAAAAGAAAAACCCGTTTCGGCATGTGCTGAAACGGGTTTTTCTTTTTATTGATTTTCTATGAATTTCTATTGATGATGAAGAAGTAAAAGAGGTTATTGGATAAAATTGGTTCAGGATGTTGGTTTTTATGCGCAAAACCCTCTACTCAGAGAAAAAAAAATAACCGACAATTGCATGTCGGTTATTCTCGGTTTATTCTTATTTCTTGTAGGAAGAAGTTGCTATCTTTTTGCTTCATGAGAATGTACACATTGTACTTGTTGCCGCTAGGCGTTATCAGGCTTCCTATTATAAATTTTGAGGTGTTGTTGGGAGAGCCATTATCCATTATCAAGAAATCTTTGGGAATATTCCGCTCAAAGAAATCTTTAAGGACCGCCTCTGCCTGATTGCGACTGTAAATAGTCTGATTATTGTTGATTGTTACAGGTACAATGTTGTCGAAAAACTTCGACAGGTCTTCAATACGGTTATTTTTTATAGCATTAACAACCTCTTCCATCGGAGGACGAGAAGTTTGTGCATGTACCGTAAAGAAAAACAATGTACAACTGACTACAAATAAGATAATTTTTTTCATGCTTTGATTAAAATAAACAACTTCACTCTTCAAAATTTCACTCAATAACTCTTACAGCAAAAATGAAGCCAAAAATCAAAAAATGTTAAGATTTTTCAAAAGAATCAAAAAATCTATCCCGAAAACGGAATAAAAAATGATTTGTGGGATTCAAATGTACGTAAAATCCAAAAACAAAGATCTTTGCATACATTATTTTACGAGAAAGAAAAGCGCAGCACAAACTGTCATTTGTGCTGCGTTGCACCCAAACCATTCCTCACCAATCAAACACACATGGCTTATATATAGAAATTCTACTAAAATGTAGGACTGTTATAATCAGGCGGTCAGTTTGTAAGAAGGGGATTCCAACTGCATAAGGGTATTTTGGATGTGATTCTTTACCACTCGGCTATGCGAAAGTGCAAATGTGGCACTTAATAACGTTTTAAGGTCGGCAGACAACGGGCTCTCAAGAATCTTTAATGCTTTGTTTTTGCTAAAATAAATAACAGCTCTCTTTTTCATAACAAACGAATTTGATTATACATACGCAAAAGCTGTGCCAACTGGTTTTGATTAAAGGTTAGGATACAACAAGTTAACATTACATTGAGAGAAAATCCGAGAGATACTTTGCTGGAAATGGATGGTTTTATACAAAACACAACATTGTTTGTCCCAAACCGGTGGTTTTTATGCGCTTTTGGTTAATAATTATGCTTTTGTTTGCTAATGGAACCATAGTTAAAACTTATAGGGTAAAGCAGGGAGATATTGCAGAAATACAGAAAAATGGAGCCCCCAGAAACATAAATGACAGTATTATAACTACCCATTTATTAAAGCAACAAGAACTTATCAGCATCTTTTAGAAATGGCAGGTATTGTCGGGCTTTATTTAACGTATCGGGATCGAGCGCTATAGTATGTACTGCCTGTGTAAGAGAATGCTGCCAGAGGGTTTCTCCCAATGGACCGAAAACACTGCTATCGCCCGTATAATTGTTACCTTTTGCATCTTTACCTATTCTGTTCACACCCACGACAAAACATTGGTTTTCTATAGCTCTGGCTTGTAGCAGCGTTTTCCATGCTAGGCTACGTTGTTCTGGCCAGTTAGCTACATATATGAGCACATCATACCCCTCTTCATGATTGCGGGACCATACTGGAAACCTAAGGTCATAACAGACCATAAGATTAAAACGCCAACCATTAACTTGTGTTATGAGTCTTGATGTACCAGCAGCATAATGCTGGTCTTCGCCGGCAAAGCCAAACAAGTGTCTTTTATCGTAGTGGCTTACTATACCGTCTGGCTGCACCCAGAGCATTCTGTTATAATATTTTCCGTCTTCTTCTATTATCAGGCTTCCTGTGAGTATACACCTTTGTTTAAGAGCTACATTCTTCATCCATCCTATTGTAGGTCCGTCCATAGGCTCGGCAAGTGCTTCAGGAGACATACTAAAACCAGTACTGAACATTTCTGGCAATACCACAATGTGCCGAACAGTAGAAATACCAGCAATAAGCTGCTGATAATGCTCAAGATTAGACTTTTTGTCCTCCCATACTATATTAGACTGTATGAGCGTTATGAAAATGGGAGAAGCTGGCATAGTGTACAAGTAACGTGGTGAAAAACAAAAGTGTGTGGTAAAAATAAGAATAAAGCTACTTGCTTTAATGCTGCAAAGCCGACAAAAAATGAAGAATATAGTTTTTAGAAATAGCAATGAGGCACATTTCCTACATTTGTACATGATGCGCATAAACAACAGAATATTGTTCATTTTGCTTACACTGCTCCCGGCAGTGGCACTGTGCATAGATAATAAGAAGACGAAAGTAATTGTACCAGGTAGATGGAAGGAAATTGTTCGGATGGCATCAGACAGTTCTGTTCAGTCATTTACTGATACTTTGTACATGACTTTTTCTGTTAAAGACTCTTTTTCTTATCGCCACCGCAATGGTTTTGTGTATGAAGGCATCTACACAGTAAGCGAAGATAGTATACTGGATATGGGCTATTCTAGGTATAAAGTAGTGTCACGCAAACCTTCAATGCTGGTACTGACCAATGACAAAGGAATATTTCAACTAGAACCCGACAAATCGGAAGTAGTAAAAACTATAGTTATAAAAAAAGAGGACTCTACTCGACCAGTAAATAGTATAGATGAGATGATAGGAAAGTGGACAGTATACAAACGAACTGCTCCTGGCCCGGGTACCATTGATATGTCAAGAAATATAAGGTCCATTTATGTAACTGGCCCGTCAACAGATGGCAAGCAAGGGTACGTCTATAGTGGTACCGATGCTGACAACAATCCGTCTTGGTATATCAAAGAGCTAGGTGGAGGGCAATCGCTGAACTGTGAGGGCAAAACACCACGTACACTTAAAGTAGTGCGTTGTCAGGATGGAGAAATGATACTGGAAGAAGAAGAAATGAAGTATTTCCTTAAGCTCTATCAAGGATCTGCATCTAAATAAATACTGATTACTGCGCTATACATTTCTATGGACTTACCTTCACTAAAAGAACTGCGAAACGGTATTATACACCTTTTATACCCTGATTTGTGTGAGGGCTGTTCAAAGCCGCTGATAAGTGGCGAACATGTTTTGTGCATGGGTTGCGCTACATTGTTGCCCGAAACTAATTATCACTATACCGACAACAATGAAACAGCAATGCGTTTTGCAGGTAGAGTGCCGTTTGTAAAAGCTACTTCACTAGCCTACTTTACTGAAGATGGTCTTTTGCAGCATTTATTGCATGGGCTAAAATACAGAGGGCAAATAGAAAACGGAAAGTATCTGGGGGCAAGGCTCGCTGCTGCATTAAAAAAAGGCGGATGGCTTAGCGATATAGATTCAATAATACCTGTACCATTACATGCATCACGACTACAGGAGCGGGGCTTTAACCAGAGTGCTGTAATAGCAAATGCAATGGGGAAGACGGTCGACGAACTATCGCTAATGCGGATAAGAAAAACGGAAAGTCAAACAACCAAAACACGGGCAGAACGAGCAGACAATATGCAAGGCGCGTTCTCGCTTCCAGATAGTACTAGACTAAATGGCAAACATGTATTGCTGCTAGATGATGTGCTTACGACAGGAGCTACAATAGAAGCCTGCGCAAATGTGCTACTTAGTGCACAAAATGTAAAAATAAGCATCGCTACCATTGGTATTGCCATATCTTAAAACGTATATTTGCAATGGTTTTTTTAGCAGGTATTTGCATTTATAGTTATTTCAGTATACCTTAATACCCGATTATTAAAACTGTGCGTTCAGATTCAACGAATTTTTTAATACAAGAATTATGAAGAAACATGTAATAACGGCATCATTGTTATTGTCTGCAATGACCTCTTTTGGTGCTGGTTATCAGCTCAATCTTCAAGGATTGAGGCAGGTAGCTATGGGCGGCACAGGAGCAGCTTGGCCCTGGGATGCCTCCACTATTTTTTACAACCCGGGTGGTCTTGCAAGACTGAAAGGTGTGCAGATATATGGTAGTACTATGTTTCTGATGCCTTCTACTGCTTATGGCAATCGTGATAACTCTGGTACAACCTCTGCTAACGAACAAAGTGTATCGCAGACATTTACTCCTTTCAACCTTTATATAGGTGGTCGTCTAAATGAAGATAGCCGTTTGGCTCTGGGATTAGGTATTTACACTCCATTTGGAGCAGGATTGAAATGGGATAATAACTGGCTTGGCAAGTATATAGTACAGTCAATAGATCTTAAAACAGTTTTTTTTCAACCCACTGTTAGCTACCGTGCCAATGATTGGCTTTCGGTAGGTGCAGGTTTTGTGTTTGGTGCAGGTAGTGTGGATTTCAAACAAGCGCTACCCGTGCATGGTATACAAGGAGCAGACATAGACGATGGTCAGGCACATTTACGTGGCACAGCTACTGGTGTGGGTTTCAATGTAGGTGCACAAATGAAGTTGAGAGAAAACTTCCAAGTGGGTCTTACCTACCGCTCACAGGTAAATATGGATGTTAGTGCAGGTACTGCAGATTTCAGAGTACCAACCTCGCTCAGAGATTCTTTTCCAAATACTAAGTTCAGCTCTCGTCTACCTTTACCAGGTGTAGCTACTATAGGTTTCGGATGGAGACTTAACGACATCACACTTCAAATGGATTTCAACTATACTGGCTGGAATTCTTTCGATACACTTCGCTTCGATTTTGCACAAACCACTACATCGCTTAACAATGTACGTTCTCCGCGCAAGTATCGTAACACTTTCACTCCTCGCTTTGGTATCTGCTACAAAATAAGCAACACTGTAGCCCTTATGGGTGGTGCTGCTTATGACCCAACACCAGTAACTAATGGTTTTGTTTCTCCAGACTTACCCGATGCTGACAGAGTAGTATTAAGCTGCGGTATAACAGTTAAACCACTTCCGGGATTGACGATAATGGCTGCTTTTGAAGGAGTAAACTCTGTAAAACGTCAGGGCAACTATGACCACGCAGGTTTTGGGGGTGTATACAAAACAACAGCCGCTGCACCAGGCATAGGATTGTATTATAGTTTCTAAAAAAATTGAATAAAACGAGCAAGATGAAAAAATTATATACCATTGGTGTTGCAGCAATATTGTTTGCCTCTTGCAAGCCCAGTGCAGATGTTACCACCCCATCTACCGCAGGTGAAGCAGTATTCACTAACTATCTGGCGGTGGGATGTTCTTATAGTGCTGGTTATGCAGACAAGAGCCTTACTGTATCTGGTCAGCTAAACTCTTACCCTCAAAGATTGTTTGAACAATTTGAAACAATAGAAGATGGGTTTGGAGCTAACGGTCCTTTCATTCAACCCTTGGTAACTGGTGATAATGGTTATCCAGAACCAAAGCTGGTATTGGGTACATCCTCTTACTGCGATGGCACGGTATCATTAGCACCAGTTGCTACAACTTTACCTCTAGATTCAAACGGTAGCTGGAAATATATAAACCCAATCAATAACGCACAGATTAACAACATATCAATACCAAGAATACGTGTAGCTGATTATTTAGTTTCTGGTTATGCAGGACTTAATAAGTATGCACAGCGTTTTTATTATAACCCAGCTCAGCGTCCATTAGATGAGTTATACTCAAGAGTATACAATTTGGGGCCTACATTCTTTACTGTATGGATGGGTGTTACTGACATATTGGGTTATGCTGTAGCAGGTGGCCAGGGCGACGGTACAGGAAATGCAGTACCCGTAACATTGAACATTTACAATTCGAACGATATAACACCTACTTCAGTTTTTACTAGTGCATATGATAGCATATTAAAGGCTGTGAGTAGCACATCTGCAAAGGGTGCCCTCATAAACATACCGGATGTTAGCGCACTTCCTTACTTCAACACAGTGCCAGCAAATGGTTTGTACATAGATCGTCAGAGCTATGCTGATACCCTGCAAGCTTTGTATTCTACTCTTACCTTTGACAAGGTGTTTTTGCAGGGATATAATTATTACATCATCAAAGACAATGACGATCAAACCCGTCAGGCTGTACCAGGTGAGTTGATTCTTATGACTGTGCCTCGCGACTCTATAAAATGCGCAGGATGGGGAAGCACCAAGCCTATACCAAAGGAATATGTGCTGACAACTGATGAATTGCAGAATATAAGAAACACCATAAAAAGCTTTAATGCTTACATAGAACAAGAATGCAAACTGCGTAAACTAGCTTATGTAGACATAAATTCTTTTATGAAAACCCTGTCTACAGGTATGGCATATAATGGAATCAATTACTCTACAGAGTATATCTCTGGTGGTGCGTTTTCGCTAGATGGTATACACCTTAATGCTCGTGGTAATGCGCTGGTAGCAAACCACATCATCAAAGCAATCAATGCCTATTACAAGTCTACTATTCCACAAACTGATGCTAATAAATATCCCGGTATCAAGTTTCCATAGTTTGAATCTCTATACATTCTTTTACAAAAGCCCTGCAACTATCTGCGGGGCTTTTATTTTATAGTCTATTCCTGTTTTGTTTGGTGTAGCAAAATATTGTCTCTAAATCATTGACTATGTTTGTACGTTTATCAGTTATTTTTGCGCTATCAGCCAGACGCAGTACATATTAGATTCGCCTATAGAATACCTAAGAGGAGTGGGTCCGCAACGCGGCGAACTCCTACGTACTGAGTTAGAGATTAGCACATTTGAAGACTTGCTGTATCACTACCCATACAGATATGCTGACAGATCGCAAATTACAAGAATAGGGTTTATAGATCCACGAAGCGATAATGTGCAAATAGCCGGTACGCTTGTAAACATTACCGAGGATGGAGAAGGTAGAAAAAAGAGATTGGTAGCAACACTATATGACGAAACTGGCAGAATAGAACTATTGTGGTTTCAGGGAGCTCAATGGATGAAAAAATCCCTGAAGGAAAATACAAGATACATAGTCTATGGCAAGCTCAATGTATTCAATGGTATTATTAATATTGCTCACCCAGAAATAGAACCATGGACAGCAGAATCTGCCATACCCGGAAGACAACCGGTATACTCTACTACCGAAAAATTG
>JBIKKS010000076.1:0-7831 GCA_044360235.1 Flavipsychrobacter sp.
AGAATCAGTGTTTAAGGGTGTAGAACAAGCCTGCGACAACAATAGGGTAGGTGATGTTTCTTACGCAATAGAACACTTCACTTCAAAAGTGCATCCCTATGGTGTAGTACGCGAGCTTGTGGGCCATGGCATAGGTAGAGACTTACACGAAGATCCTCAGGTGCCAAATTATGGTAGGAGGGGAGACGGTAAAAGACTGAAAGAAGGCATGGTTATAGCCATTGAGCCAATGATCAACCTTGGTAAAAAAGAAGTTTTCACTTGGGACGATGGTTGGACGGTAGCTACTAAAGATGGTTTGCCATCTGCGCATTTTGAGCATACCACAGCTGTGAAAAAAGGTAAGGGGGAAGCGTTATCGTCTTTTGTACCTATTGAAGCTGCTGAAACAGCTAATATAGAGCTAAACAGTAGTTATTACGCAATAGCTGCTGCAGCTGTTATAATAGGTTGATTTCTACCAGTTTTTTTTTCTCTCACTTAGGTCGTATATTCGTTAAATATTGTTGTAGATATGAAACAGATTATTCTGGCATTATTCTGTGCTATTCTGGTGCTCACTGGTTGTGAGGAGAAACCCCCTGTTATTAACTTTGGTACACCTATAACTGTTGATACTACTTTTGTTGTGTCGCCAGTGCCAGCTAGCGAACCACATACTGTATTAGTAGAAGAATATACTGGTGCCAGTTGTACCAATTGCCCGGCAGCACATGAGGTGCTTAAAGAAATTCAGAAAGATCATCCTGGTAGGATAAACGTTATTGGTCTTTACATCACAGGTCCGCTTCAATCTAAGCCGCCTCATGATGCGAAATATGACTTCAGACATCCTCAGGCTACTCTTATAGCCAATGATATTTATGGTGGTGTTAACATACTCCCATTGGGTGGAATAGACCGTATAGCTAATAATGGTAGTATTAAAATAGAAAGGGGCGTATGGAGTACTATCATAGACACTAGGCTTGCAGTAAGTGACTCTGTCAATCTGAAAATTGAAAGTACTTATGACTCTGTTGCGGGTGAGGCTGATATTCGGGCAACTATTGTCTATACAAGTCCGATAGCATTTACACACAATTTATCGTTGGTATTGGTAGAGGATAACATTATTGATGTTCAGGAATATCCTTTCAATGACCCAGTGCATCCTGGATTTGATGAGAACTATAACTTCACTAATGTATTTAGAGGTATGATAACTGGTGCTCCATTTGGCGATCCGGTACTGGCTACATTATCTACCAAAGAAGCTGGAAGGGTAGTAGTGCGTAACTTTAAATATAAGCCTCAAGGAATATTGAATGCTAATAACTGTAGAGTGATAGGTTTTGTGAATAGTACTAATGGCGGTGAGTATAGGATACTAAAATCTGCTCAGGTGAAAATGAAGTAAGTTTCTATTTGCAATTACTTTCTAAACATTACTAATTATTATTTCTTTTGTTGCATCGTACTGTAGACGGAAGTTTATTAATTGTTTTTTTTGACTTTAATGCCTAGAGATGTAGCTGCTACATCTCTTTTTTCATTTTGTAGCTTCAGCTTGCGCCAGCATTTTGTTATTTCATTGAACAAAGGAATATTATCACTACCACCAAAATCGTAGAAATATTTCATGCCAATTTCTATTGCCATTATTTTGGTGATTTCTTTTGCTTTTTTGCTGTCGCTTAGGAGTAATAAGTCTACTTTGCTGCCATTAAATAGCGGCTTCAGTATATTTTCATAACCACCTGTATAGAAAATCTTAATGACATGTGGTGAACCCGTTATTGCTTTAATAGCACAAACCGTTTTTACTTGATCTATATCTTGCGCAAAGACATTGGCAGTTACATCAATAATTACTTTTTTTCTTACATCTCCAAGCCAGTATGCAGCCTCTCTTACTTCAATTGGGACTGTGGCTATGATAATGAAATCGGCATTATTTGCAGCATCTGATATGGAGGTGTATGAGATACGGTTGTTTGGGTCTGGTATGTTGCGAACAATAACATTGTTTTTTTCGCAGCATGCCATATAGATATTGTGACCTTGTTGAGCAAATTGGCTGGCATAAAATGCAGCTATATCTGTGTTTCCTATGATTGCTATGTCCATTGACACTAATCGCTTGAAGCTCATAGATGGTAATTTACTTGTAATTGAGAATGCTATAAAGACACCCGTCTTTGCTAGTGAAAAAGGGTGTCAGTTGGGTAAAAAAGCAGTAGATATAACTGTACAAAAACCGATTTTCAACAAAGTTGTGGAATATTTTTCACAACAACAATAACTAATATCACAGAGTAAACAGGATTTTAGTTGCTGAAATTTGCAATTTTTATAACATTCTGATAATTCAGACAATACGCATTATATTATTATTGCAGTTTTCTGATATTTATTTGTGTCTATTGATTCTGAAATCAAGTTTTGACGTATTCGGTTATATTTTCGAGTGTTTACAGAGATGTATATACCTCAATACATAGTAACAGGGGAGCGATTGTATGCCTACTTAATGTGTGTTTTGTAAATCTTACTTACCTTAGCCTTTACTACAAATATTATGAAGCTATGGCTATGCGGATGCATGAAGTGAAAACAGAGAATGACAAAAAATTGTTCTTGCAGGTTTCTATCAATGTATATAAAAATGACCCGAATTGGATACGACCATTAGATAAAGATATAGAAGAGGTATTTGACCCGGTAAAGAATAAATTCTTTAAGAGGGGTGAATGTACACGCTGGATACTGATGGATGATGTTGGGAATGCGGTGGGGCGTATTGCAGCATTTGTAAACAGACAGTATAAACAAGAGCAACCGACAGGGGGCATAGGTTTTTTCGAATGTGATGACAGTATAGAGCATGCAAGGTTTATGTTTGACCATTGTAAAAAGTGGCTACAAGAACGTAACATGGAAGCAATGGATGGCCCTATAAACTTTGGGGAGAGAGATAAATGGTGGGGATTGCTAACGGATGGTTTTTACTCACCGCTGTATGGCATGAATTACAATCCACCGTACTATCAGGCTCTTTTTGAACAATATGGTTTTGAGACATATTTTAATCAGGTATGTTTTGCTATGAAGGTAAGTAGCAATTTGACCGATAAGTTTTATGAGCGACATGCTGTGTTTGCTGCAAATAACGATTTTACTGCTAAAATGATAGAGAAAAAAAATCTGGAGCAATACGCCAAAGATTTTACATACATATACAATAAAGCATGGGCAGGACATGGTGGTGGAAAATCGTTAGATGAAAAAACAGTCCAAAAAATGTTTAGAACCATGAAGGCAGTGATGGATGAAAGTCTGATATGGTTTGCGTATCACAAAGAAGAACCTATAGCAATGTGGGTGAATATACCCGACCTAAATCAGTATTTCAAACACCTGAATGGGCAATTCGGGATATTGGATAAACTCAAGTTTTTATTTTTAAAGACGTTTGGTAAGTGTAATCGGTTTGTGGGGTTGGTATTTGGTGTGATTCCTGAGTTTCAGGGTAAGGGAATAGATGGATATATAATTGTTGAAGGTGCTAAGGTGATACAAAATTTAAAAAAGTATGAAGACTATGAGATGCAGTGGATAGGTGACTTTAACCCAAAGATGATTAATATATCGGAAAGCCTAGGTACTACACGCAGCAGAAACCTGAAAACATACAGATATTTGTTTGATAGGACAGCAACGTTTAAAAGACATAAGTATTTGTAGTACCTCAACTTTATTTTATAACAGCAAGCAATACACCATTAGTATGATATCATATCTCGCACTAGGCGATTCGTATACAATAGGGGAGCAGGTGCTTCTGGCGGATAACTTTCCGCATAAAACAGTATCTGTACTCAAAGAAAAAGGAATTGATGTAGCAGACCCAGTGATAATAGCAACCACAGGGTGGACTACTGATGAACTGGCAACAGCTATAAGGGAGCACAACCTCAATGAAACGTTTAGTGTGGTGACGCTACTGATAGGGGTAAACAACCAATATAGGGGCAGAACAGTAGAGAACTACGGTGAGGAGTTTTTGTCGTTGCTGAATCAGGCTATATTTTTTGCTGGCAATCAACCCAATCGTGTTGTTGTGTTGTCGATACCAGACTGGGGTGTGACACCCTTTGCAGCAGACAGAGACAGGGCTAAAATAGCGGTAGAAATAGATGCATACAATGCAGCATGTAAGGGTATAACCGAAACACTGAATTGTAACTATATAGACATTACAGAAAGTACAAGGCACAACGGACATAATCCAGAGTTTCTAGCTCCTGATTTGTTGCATCCATCAGGTATGGAATATGCAATATGGGCAAACAGATTGGCTGACAAAATTTCAGAAATAGTATAAAGGGGTAACAAAGAAAAGCAGAAGAACAAGGAAACATTATGAGTACCATAGAAAACGCGATACTAGGGTTGAAGATGCCTACCGACCCAAGGTGGGCAGATCTGGCATCGGTATCGCTGCAAGAAATACTAACTGATCATGCGTTTTGTGAGCAAAAGGCTGCTACACAATGCATCAGTATCATACAGATATTTGCCGACAAGGAAGATATAGTAACGGCGTTGGCACCTATAGTGACAGAAGAATGGGGACACTTCAGGATGGTGTGGGCAGAGATGAAAAAGCGTGGATTTGAGCTGGGAAGGCAACGCAAAGACGAGTATGTGAACCTGCTGCTGCAACATGGACCGAAGCAAAAAAATAATGAGGAAAAACTGCTGCACAAACTAGTATTGTGCGCACTGATAGAGGCAAGAAGTTGTGAGCGGTTTAGGCTGCTATCTGAAAACCTACAGGATGAATCGTTGCGAAAGTTTTACTACAAGTTTATGGTGTCGGAGGCGGGACATTATCGCTTGTTTATCGACCTAGCTACAAAGTACTACACCGAACAGCATGTAAGAGACACATGGCAACAGTGGCTGCATGCCGAAACTGAAGTGCTGCAACTACTGATGCCTCGTGGCGATAGGATGCATTGATTACTGTGGGGTAATGCGGTAAATAGTGCCTGCATCGCCTACTACTATCAGGTCGTCATTAGGTGCTGCGGCTATGGCACGTAAAGTGTGCGTGGTGAAACGTTTGTATTCTGACCAATTACTACCACCGTCTCTGGTGTATATCACTACTCCCTTATCGCCTACAGCCCAGCCATGCATAGGGGTGGTAAAGAGTATGCTACGTAGCATGTATCGGCGCACAGACAGGTCATTGCCATTGCGCTGACGCCCCCAGTTATTACCGGCATCGGTGGAGTGAAAGATACTGCCATTGGCACCGCACATCCATATCTCGTTGCCGTGAATGTCCATAGCCGTAAAGTTATCACCATCTACTGGCAGGTAAGTCCATGTATTACCACGGTCGGTGGTCTTCATTACGGCACCATAACCTAGTGCATATGCGGTATGATCGTTGGTCAGGTACATGTTATTAAGACCATGCAGGAATGTTTGTTCGTCAATGATATTGAAATTTGAGTCGACCCGAGTAATGGTACACTGACGTTGCAAAACGGTGCTGATGAAGATGCCAGTATCGGGGGTGGCAAAAGCGCCACCACGATAAACTAGCCAATTAAAGATTCGATTGAACTGCCAGGAGCGACCTTTGTCGGACGAGTGCAGTATGCAGCCATCTATGCCACTGAGGTATAGGATGCCTGAGGGCGAAATGCCCATGCCATACATTTCCTTAGGTGCCTCGGTAGAGGAGTCGGCTGACCAAGTGTAACCACCATCGGCAGAGCGGAGCATTACAGACTGATAGAAAGTGGAACCCCCGCCTATGATGCAGATACTGTCGTCGAGGAAGCGAATGTTATTGAGCCGCAAAGTAGTGTGGCTGGTTAGCTGCCTTACCTCGCTAAACTCCAGCAAATCGCGCTTGCAAGAGCCTAAAAGCAATGCGCCACATAGTATCAGTAATAGGTGCAACCCCCTCATGGTGCTATAGAAAAATGATTATGCTGCAATATAAACAAAGTAGCAATACAGCCCACAGACACGGTTATATAATGCGCCTGATGTCGAAATAATAGCGCTGGTTTTCTTTGCTGGTTTGTTCGGGTTGCTTGTCGGAAGGTAGGATGATAAACTTAGTTTTATTGCTGGGTTTTATTGCTCGTACTGTGAAGTCGTATTGTTTGGCTGGGTCGTCAAAAAACTGTGCTTGTATTACCTGTCCGCCCTTTGCACTCTGGCGGGGGCGCAGGGTGATGCTGTTCATTTCTGTTTTGCGGTATTTGTGTTTGGCAGTTACTACCACACTGTAGGGTGTAGTATTGATAAACCAATACTCTGAACTGTATATTACTGCACACTCTATGGTGGTGGGTTTGGTAGGTGCGGGTGTTGGGCTTATTGTGGGTGTGGGTGAGGTTACATATTCTTGTCGTTTGAAGGGGGCTGTAGTGCCTGGGCCATCGTCATAATTGTTATGTATCTCGCTCGTAATGGTGCCATCTGGTGCGAAGTAGGTATACGTACGATACCACTGTATGCCCGCATCTGGTGCGCTGCTCCATTCTGCTTTTTTTACTGCTCCGTTTTCGTAAAAGTTGAATTGTACAGAACTATGACCAGCTATTTTTCTCAGCTCCTTTTCGTATACCACCGCTCCCTTGCTGTTGAATGCTCTTGCTTGTCCCCAGCGGTTGTCAGTATCATAGCATTGTGAGGTAGCTATTTTGCCATTTTTGAAATAGGTGTATCTGCAATTGCTAAACCGCTGGCCTAATGAGCAAAAGCTGGTGGATAACAAAAGACAAAAGGTGGCGAAGAAGTGTGAGCGCATAACTGCAATAATTCAATTTTTGTGCCAGATTTACTGCCCTGCTAGGTGATATGTTGGGGGGTAGATCTAATGCCAGCACATATTGACGAAGAACAAAATTAAAAAAGCCTTTCAGCAGAAGTGCTGAAAGGCTTTTTTAAGGTGTAGCGAAGAAAATCGTTATTTCTAACTTACATACCGATTTTTACAGAATTATCGACTGCTACGATTACCTGGTGTATAAGCAACAATCTGAGAGCGAGTTTTAGTTTCTTATTGCATGAGCTACTAACTATAGTATTGATACTGAATAAATATATTTCGTAGATTTGAAAATGTTTGTAAAAACGAAGCCATGAGCCATGTAAATCCCCCAAATCCAATAGATACGGTATATGTATTTCATATTGGTAAGTTGATAAGTGAGCGAGAAAACACATACGAGGCTACAAGGAAATATTGGATAGTATCTAAGCGCAACCAGAGTCAATTACCTGCTTATGCAGTTGGTCTAATTGAAAAGGTATCTGTGAGTAGTTACATCATTGAAAGGTGGTATGACGCAAAAGAATACGATGGGCGGTTTGCATTTGATTCACCGAATCACCCTAATCCAATTGATTTTACACCTCTGTTGAATAAAGATTGGTCAAGAGTTATTAATGCTGCATTAGGCTTTTATTTGCATGGTGGGTATTTGATGGTGCAATTTGACGGTAAAGGTAAGTTCAGGATAAAAAGAGGCTCCAGTGATAATAAAACATGGCATAACTGCTAATATATTATTATATATATTATAAATAAATAAATGAGAAACTCAAAGAATATTTTTCTTAGCTTTGTACTAATGTCCCTTCTATATTCTTGTGATAGTGCGATGAATAATAAAAATACACATTCGGAACAAGTTGTGCCACCACCAAATGATGATCTTGATCTTAAAATTGTTTCCCAAGAAAAGGTGTTAAAAAACGGAAACAACTATGAAATGCATATGTCAACAGATGCACCTCAATCTGATTACGCAGT
>JBIKKS010000077.1:0-7742 GCA_044360235.1 Flavipsychrobacter sp.
AAATATTGGCAGTATTAGGGTAATCCAGCATTAATTTTAGGTTTCTTCAAGATTAATTTTGCTGCTTAACACAGAAACACTACATTTGCACCACAATAGCGCGAGGTAGAGCAGCGGTAGCTCGTCGGGCTCATAACCCGAAGGTCATAGGTTCGATCCCTGTCCTCGCTACAACGCAAAAGATCCAATCATTTACATGATTGGATCTTTTTTTGCTTGTATGGCTCATTGCAGATCCAGTTAAATAGTTAGGAAATGGCACACGAAACTGCTTTAAGGAGGCTCGATCACTGCAATGTCGCTGCAATACAAAAAAAGCTAACTATTTATTCGATTAACATTTAATGTTAGTCACCGACCTGTAAATACCACAAGTCTTTTCTATTTTCATAAATTTCTGTACTTAATGGTCCAAAAATTAAACACAAATCGATTGTAAATACTCTTTTTTTATTGGCTTTTGTAAGATTTTTTTTATGATAGATCTTTCCTTAGCTTTTTGGACGTCGCCAGGATCGAGCGAGGAGCTTAGTAGATAAATGTTGACGAAATCAATTATATCTGGTCTGTGTTGACTTAAGCTATCAATAAATTCAAATCCAGTCAATCCAGGCATGTTGATATCAAGAAATATTTCAAAATACTCATCGCTAGTACGAGTATCTATTCTCTGTATCATTACTTCTAATGCATCTTGAGAGCTATCATAGTAAAATATACTATTTGCACAGGGTATTGCATCTTTACACTGAAATTTCGCCAGTTTGAGAAAGATACTATCGTCATCTATAAAAAACACATCCTTTGTCATGAAAAATTGATTTTAGATTTCTACTAAAAAAGTTGTGCCTACTCCTATTATTGAGTTAACACTTATTTTACCATTCAAACTCTCAACTGCCAGTTCCACAATATATAACCCCAATCCTGTACCCTCTCTCAAATTCGTAGCCCTATAGAAAGGTTTGAATATGTTAGCTATTTTAGATTGGTCGATTCCAATTCCATTATCTATAAACTCGAATATTATTTTAGACCCAGATGTTGAAACGTTTACTTCTACAATAGTAATATCTTTCTTAGGGTCGGAATACCTTATTGAATTTGAAATTAAATTATTAATAATGGAATTCAGTCTAATTATTTCGGAAAATATGATAGAAGGTCCTGTATTATTATAAATAAAATTAATGTTGCGATTTGCAATATTTTTGTGCAGAACGATAGCCTGATTTATTAATGCATCAATGTTGATTTCCTCTTTTTTTACTTCAAATCTGTCCAATCTTGAAATTTGGGCAATATTTATGATTGTCTCATCGAGTTTGGAAAGCGAGTACTTAATGTCCGGCTTTATTTCTTCAAAATCAATTTCGGAAATATCTAGTAATCCTAAACAATTTAAAATTGGTGCTCGAAAGTCATGAGTAAGAGAATAAACAAGCGAATCGAGTCTTGAATTTTTCCTGACCAAGTCGCTATTATTCTTCTCTAGAAGAGATAGAGTATTTGTTAAGTCCTCATTGATCATCTGCAAATCAGATATCATCTGAATAATATCTAAAGTTGTGTCATGTAGTGCAAAGTCAGATACCTTCCAATTATTATTATTTATATCCTCTGCCGAAAACAACCAAGGTGAGCCTAAAAATAATAAACTTGATGTTTCATTAACATTTTCAATTGTGAATTGACCTTTGAGTTTGACAGCATGTTTTTGTGTAGTTAGTTTTATTATGAAAACTTGGTCTATAAATTGCAAAATCGATTCAAAATCGTAGGTCAACGAAAATTTGGGCCTGACATATTCGAATGATGATTGAAAAGGTGTTCCTTCAGTCACAATTGCTTTTAAAGAGGGTCCTACACTGGTAATGGTAAGATCCTTAGATATCACAAAATTGAACGGAAAAATTTTATCTTTATCCATCTTAGTCAAGCCACTTTATCTTGAACGTTGAAGATGTGTGTTGATCTTCTTTTAAGTCAATCAACTCGCAAACAATCTGATTTCCAAAAAAATCGCCGAGACCTATTACTATACCCTTAACGAAACTAGAAAGCCCACTTCTGAAAGAATAGTAATGCAAAATGAGTGTTTTATTGTCAATTTCTTCCACTTGAAATTCTGGTGGTTCGATGTCAGGATAATACAACATTACCCTACTGTGGAAATTTGGCAAATTTTTCAGGAATTCAAAGGCATGATTTCCTCCGGTTTTTAAAAGCGAATTGTATTTCAAATTTGCAATATTAAGCACCCAGTATTTTCCAAATGAAAACAACACATCGTCTAGTGACATATTCAATATCCTAGATGCGCTAATTGCTAAGTCATATGTTATTTTGTCTGGATAAATTCCTTTATTAGAAAAGCTATCAATATCCACTTTTGAATCATGTAAAATTTCTTCCCATTTTTGTTTCCCGAAAGAGTCTATAACCAGTCCTTGAATCGCTTGATTTACTATGCCGTACATTTTGAACTAGTTTAATAACACTCAATTGTGATTTAGAAAGTGTTATGACCACAATAAGTATTCGATATTTTATTAGTTTTCAACCACAAATTTATTGCAAATTTGACAAATACCTCCCCCCTACAAATAGGGGTTTTTAGAATGGTAAAATTCATCAACCAGCCGGAATAAAGGTGGTGGTGCTATGTTCTTCAACGCATGCAAGTGTATGCGAACACACAGGCAACTATGCTAAATAGCCTGCTATTATTTAATTCTTGCTAAATGCCAAACCTGATTTTACTTTCCAAAAGTTTATCTTTAATAGAGCATATCGAATTTTTGCTTTAAAAGGTTCAATAATGGCACTATCGTGCCTAGACCGAAAATAGCGATCATGTAAATGGTTGCTTTTTTGTAACTTTTGATACAGATTATCCATGACAATCAGAATCGCGAATCTGGTAGTTGACTTACACAAAACCTGCTACAAGCAAATAAGAATACATTTCTGCTGCATCGCGTCATATTTTACAAAATTACCAACATAACAATGAGTAAAAAGGTGCAATTTTGTAGCAAATAAATAATGGTAGTTGAAACCATTATTACCTCCCACAATAGGGTATGAAAAAATTAGATTGGTATATTGTAGGCAAGTTTCTGAGTACTTTTTTTTTCGCCATCATGATTTTGGCGGTTATATCCTGTGTCATAGACTATTCAGAAAAAGTAGACAATATAGTTTCTAAAAAAGCACCATTTTGGGTGGTAGCTAACTATTACAAAAACTTCATTCCACATATCACTGCCCTACTCTTTCCATTATTTATATTCATAGCTACCATATTTTTCACCTCCAAGCTTGCTTACAAATCCGAGATTATTGCCATTTTATCATCAGGAGTCTCTTTTACTCGTTTTCTGCGTCCATACATGATAGGCGGTGGTTTTTTGTGCCTAGTATCGCTCCTCTCCAATCATTATGTGATACCAGTAGCCAACAAACAACGTATAGACTTTGAGAACACCTATATCAATGACGGAAACTATAAGTATGCAGAAGACAATCTGCACCTCGGCATTTCACCTGGCACCTATGTATACCTGCAAAGTTTCAACTTCAACAACTACATGGGCAATCGCTTTTGTGCAGAAAAAATAAGTGGCACACTGCTCAAAGAAAAACTAATGGCAGATTATGTAACCTACGATACAATAAAAAAAACATGGAATCTACACAATGTAGTGATACGTACCAATGACACCCTGCACGAAAAAATAGTGAAAGTACCCGAAATGACCATCAATTACCCTTTTTCACCACGAGACCTCAACAGAGGAGATGCCATCAAAGAAGCCCTCACCACCCCACAGCTAAAAAAACACATAGCCGAAGAACAACTACGCGGACAAGAAAACCTAAACACATTTTTTATAGAAAAAGAACGACGCACTGCTCAGCCTTTTGCTGGGTTTATACTCACTATTATTGGAGCATGTATAGCCAGCCGAAAAATACGCGGTGGAAGCGGATTTCATTTGGCATTAGGTATTGCACTTAGTGCTATTTACATTATGTTCCAGCAGATAGCTACTACTTTTGCCACCAAATCTAACCTCGATCCGCTCATCGCAGTTTGGATTCCCAATGCTGTTTTTGCTGTAGTAGCTTACCTGCTCTATCGCAAGCAGTCTAAATAAAGTGAAGGAAAACATTATTCTTCTAGGGTAGAATGAGATAAACTACATCTTGTTGTAAAACCAAATCTAGGGACTGCTTACACATCCGCATACTACACACTATTCTGCTTCGGAGGCAGTATAGTACTTACATCAACATTAGGAGTTGACACCAAGTATACTGATAGCACTTTTGGCAGCTACTTGTCCAGCATCTTTTTTATTGTAGCCAGTACCAGTAGCCATTATTTCACCATCTAGTACTATTCCTACTGTAAACAACTTACGAGTACCCTCACTTGTTTCACTTATTGTCTCAAACACTAGTTGTTTACCATTACGTTGTGCCCAACTCAATAATTGATTTTTGTAATTGGTATCGGTGCTCTCCATTGTATCCAGATCTATGTAGATACGTATGATCTGATTGAGTATGAATTTGCGGGTTTTAGTAAAACCCTGATCCAGATACACAGCACCTATCAGTGCCTCAAGCGCATTGCCAAATATATGACTGCGACTAAGACCTCTATCATTCTGATTGTATTGCACCAGCTTGTTTAGCCCCATACGAAGAGCAACATTATTCATTGTTTCCCTACGCACTATACGAGAGCGAAGCTCAGTGAGAAAACCTTCTGGTTGGTACGGATATTTTTTGAAAAGATACTCAGCTACTATAGCTCCTAATATTGCATCACCCAAAAACTCCAAACGCTCATTGCTATCGGTAGCATCCTCAGGCTTGGACCTATGCATGAATGCAAGCTTATAATATTCCACATACTTAGGAGTGAACCCAAGTAGATGTTCCAACTGCATCAGCAATTGTTTATCGGCAGAAGATTGATTTAAGATGCGATTAAGTAGCCGCCGCAATTTACTCCGATGGTTTTTTGAATATTACGGAAGCATTATGACCACCAAAACCGAATGTGTTGCTCAATGCTGCATTCACTATCCTCTTCTGAGGTTTCATGAATGTAAAGTTGAGCCTTGGGTCGAAAGAAGGATCGTCAGTAAAGTGATTAATGGTAGGCGGTATGATATCGTGTACCGTAGCCAGTATACTAGCTATGGCCTCTATAGCACCAGCAGCACCTAGCAAGTGACCAGTCATAGACTTAGTAGAGCTAATGTTTACCTTGTAAGCATGCTCACCAAACACTCTTTGAATAGCAGTTATCTCACTGATATCGCCTAGCGGAGTTGATGTACCGTGCACATTGATGTAATCAATATCTTCCGGTTTCATACCTGCATCAGCAAGGGCATTTTTCATTACATTATAGGCACCTAGTCCTTCAGGATGAGGAGCCGTTAGATGATAGGCATCTGCACTAAGACCTCCACCTGCCAGTTCGGCAATAATAGTGGCACCACGACGTTTAGCGTGTTCATACTCTTCCAGCACTACTGCACCTGCACCTTCTCCTAACACAAACCCATCTCTGTTCAAATCAAACGGGCGACTGGCTGTAAGATAGTCGTCATTGCGCTCAGATAGTGCCTTCATTGCATTAAAGCCACCTATACCCGCTTCAGTAACCACAGCTTCAGAGCCACCACATACAAACGCATCAGCTTTACCAAGACGAATGTAATTGAAAGCATCTATTAGTGCGTTGGTCGATGATGCACAAGCACTGACAGTAGAGAAGTTAGGACCACGAAAGCCATACTTCATAGAAATATGACCAGAAGCAATGTCCAAAATAAGCTTTGGTATGAAAAAAGGATTGAAACGAGGCGTACCGTCTCCAGCAGCAAAGTTTTTCATCTCTTCTATGAAGGTAATCATACCCCCAATACCAGAGCCCCAGATCACGCCTACACGGTCATGATCTATACCAGCATCTGTAAGCCTTGCCGAGCGTACAGCCTCATCAGCTGCCACGAGGGCTATCTGTGAGAAGCGGTCTAACTTTCGAGCCTCCTTACGTTCAAAATGATTTTCCGGATTGAAATCCTTTAGTTCGCAAGCGAACTTTGTTTTGAACTTAGTTACATCAAATTGTTTGATATAACCGGCGCCCGAAACGCCATTAACCAACCCATCCCAATAAGAGGGTATGTCATTGCCTAATGGCGTTAGGGCTCCGAGGCCCGTAACGACAACTCGTTTTAACGTCAAGTTCATCTAACGATTTTCGGTTACAGAAGTGGATTTGTACAAAATTACTTTACGTGTTCTTCCAGGTACGCAATAGCCTGACCAACCGTAGTGATGGTTTCAGCCTGTTCGTCAGGAATAGAGATATTGAATTCCTTTTCGAATTCCATTATCAGCTCAACGGTGTCGAGCGAATCAGCTCCCAGATCGTTGGTAAAACTCGCTTCAGTGTTCACTTCTGATTCGTCAACACCCAATTTGTCCACGATAATTTTCTTAACGCGATTTGCAATTTCAGACATAGTTAATGCGTTTAAATTTTATGCTGCAAAAATATACTTTTTGGGATAACGAGGAAGGATTATTTTATTTAGTTTGAAACTTTTTATCAACATTGTATCAAATCAATGTTGGCAAGCTTAGTAATAAGCTATTTCTCGGCGCTCTATTACTATTTCTTTACCATTATCCACCATCGTTCTCGATAACAAATTCCCTCTGCTGTCATATACATTGTTGTACTTCACAACTTTTTGCTTCACTCCATCCCCTGTATAATATTGTTCTTCTGCTATTGTACCCTTCTCATCATAGGTATTTACTACTTTTTTATCTACTTGCCCATCACCATTATAGTTACACTCCTCCTCCACCCTACCCACACTATTGTACTTATAGGTATTACGCAGTTTCATACCATAATGTTGTATACGCTCCTCTATCATATTACTACTACTATCATACTCAAACATTGTTTTCCGGGTTAGTATCATATCCGCATCATACGTTTCCTCCTGTACAGCATTGTTTTTGCTATCATACTTCCACTTAGCTAGGTTCATAGTTACCTCATCAGCATCTTTGGTTATTTCTTTTATCAAATTTCCACGGCTGTCATAAATATATTCCGCCTTTATAAACAACAATCCTTCGGCATTGTAGTTCTTCATTGTCAGCTCTCTGCCTTCATTGTCGTATGTATAAATATTTGCAAACTGAAACTTGCCTGTAGGTGAATAATTACGCTCCTCAGCCATTGTTCCATCCTCATTGTATTTATACACCGATCTGCTGGTTTGTGCTCTATTGGCATCAAATACCAGTTCCTTCACCAGCCTTCCCTGTCCATCATAGCTCTTTACAAATCTTGCACCTGTCTTTACATTAAAACCAGTACTGCTAGCATCACTATAGTTATACTCTACTATCGTGCGTATACGCCCATTATAGCCTGCTGTAGTTGCTGCTACAGGTACACCCTGTGCATGTAGTACAGAAGGCTGAAGCAACACCAAAGTGGCACAAAAAAGAATTCGATAAAAGGTAATGATCATAAGCTACAGACTTGGTGCAGGATTGTGAAGATGAAGATATAGTAAAGAGAGCAATAGTACGTTACTAATAAGTCAATTCTCTTTCTACTATAGTCCGTGGTACTTTGTTTTTGTAGGTGGTGCGTACTTGCCAGTTGCCATGATTGTCATACT
>JBIKKS010000078.1:0-7695 GCA_044360235.1 Flavipsychrobacter sp.
TGCATGCTTCACCGCCTTAAAAACGATAAAACATGCAATACAGATCTTTTTTGTTAATTTTTACCTACTTGCTCGTAATGGTATTTAATGCCAATGCGCAGAAAGAGGTAATTATATCCAGAAAACCAGCTGCAGCACAGTTGAAAGATACTGCAAAGAATCCGGCATTACTCACTGAAAACATCAACCCTAAAGATTTAGCCAAATACAGCGAAGTTCCACTCGCTGGCACAAAATCATACTTCGGCGAGAAAAACGATTTTGTAAACGACTATGTGCGCAAATACCTAGAGGTGCACAACAAAACGTTGAACAGTGTACAGAATTCTAGCTCTAAGCCGTTTTCGGTTATAGACAATGTGCTAGAAAAAAAACAACTTCCCAAAGAGCTTAAATATTTAGCAGTAATAGAGTCTGCACTCAACCACAAAGCAGTGTCGAGAGCTGGAGCCGTGGGGCCGTGGCAGCTCATGGAGTCTACCGCCAAAATGATGGGACTATCCGTTACAAGAAAACAAGACGACCGCACAGATTGGTATAAATCTACTACCGCAGCCACCAAATACCTAGAACTGTTGTACGGTCAGCTAAATGACTGGCTGTTGGTAATAGCTGCCTATAATAGTGGACCAACTCCTGTGCAGCGAGCCATAGACCGTACCGGCAGCCGCAACTTTTGGGATATAAAAGAATACCTACCCAAAGAAACGCAGGGGCACGTACTGGCATTTATAGCTACTGCCAGTATATTCGAAAACCTAAGCAAATTTATTAATCTGGGTAGTGTGCCTGTAGATTTTAAATTCGGCAAGGAAGATGAACTATTTAATACCAAAAGAGACCCTCTTACCGGCAAACCACTCATTACTCCACCAGCTAATGAACCTGTAACTCCCACTGTTGCTGAAAAGAAGCCACAGTTTACTGCCGAGGACCTTCAAAACATGTCTATAGTCCGCATCAAAACCCCTGTGCATTTCGATATAATGCAGCAAGAATTGGGTATTGATAAAAAACTATTAACTAAGTGGAATACCGATTACGAATCATTTATTTACAAAACTTACCCCACTCCATTTTACAACCTGCGAATACCCAAAGACAAATTGGATGCATACCTTGCCAAAAAAGATATGATAGCAAGTAAGTCAGCCGCCGCATTTGCACAGACTACACATTAGTATTGGTTTCGCTTCTTTATTTCCTACTTTTCCATTGACACCATTCTATTCAGAATAGGTTCAACAGTCACATCATACCAGTACCTAAATCGTAAACTTAGTTATTTACTACACCCTTTATTAAGTTATTGTTACTCCACTACTGTAGTGCTCGATATAGTATCTTTATCTAGCACTATTACCAGCTACATAATATACCTCAATAACTAAATCCGCACTATGATCTGGCACACACTGGATACCAAAACCGTTCTTAATGAACTCAATTCTTCTGAACATGGACTATCGGAAAGTGCAGTGTTAGTAGCGCAACAAACCCATGGAAAAAATGAACTAAATAATGTAAAAAAAGTAAGCGCATTTACCATACTACTACACCAGTTCACCGACTTTATGATTATCATATTGATTGTAGCTGCTGTAATCTCTGGTTTAGCCGGTGATCTGGTAGATACAGTAATTATAGTAGTCATTGTAGCACTCAATGCCCTATTAGGATTTGTGCAGGAATACCGAGCCGAAAAGACAATGGAGGCGCTGCGCAATATGTCCACTCCGGTATCAAAAGTAAAAAGAGATGGTAAAACCATCGAACTATCCTCTACAGAAATTGTGCCGGGCGATATAGTGCTGCTGGAGGCGGGTCAGTTAGTACCTGCCGACCTACGGATACTGGAGGCACACTCGCTGCAAATAGAAGAAGCAACACTTACAGGTGAGTCTGTCCCTGCCAGCAAAACCAGCAATCTAAATGCCACTACAGACCTGCCGCTGGGCGACCGAAATAACATGGCCTACAAGGCTACCAAAATAATAAATGGAAGAGGCTACGGGGTGGCAGTGGCTACAGGTATGCGTACTGAAATAGGGAAAATAGCAGGTATGCTGCAAACCAAGGAAATGAAAACGCCACTGCAAGTACGAATGGCCGACTTCAGCAAAAAACTATCTTGGATTATTTTGGGCATTTGTGTATTAATGTTTGTTCTGGGCATAATGCGGGGCGAGGCACCACTACCCATGCTACTGGTAGCTATCACACTGGCGGTAGCTGCTATTCCTGAGGCTCTACCAGCACTGATAACCATAGCACTGGCAAGGGGTGCCAAAAGACTGGCTACAAAAAACGTAGTGGTGCGCAAGCTACCTGCGGTAGAAACACTGGGATCTGTGACCTATATATGCTCTGATAAAACTGGCACACTGACCAGAAACGAGATGAAAGTCACAGAGACAGTAGAGGCAGACTTAATTGATACCCTAACCGAACCCTACACCATGCTGGAAATAGGCATGGCGCTCAATCATGACCTGATACTCAATGAAGATAACAAATGGATAGGCGACCCTACAGAAATAGCACTTGCAGATTATATAACTACCAAATTTGACATAACTACAGTAAAGGAAATACAGAAAAAATACCCTCGTATAGCAGAACTACCATTTGATGCTGACAGGAAAAGAATGACTACCATTCACGGCTTTGGCAAAAAGTACCTTGTGATAACGAAAGGAGCTAGCGAATCAGTACTTTCTGTGGTAGATACCGACCAAACAACATCCGAAAGCAAGGCTGCCCATATGGCGCAAAATGGATTGAGGGTTATCTGTTTCGGCTACAAAATCATAGATACAAAGCCCACTGCACCATCTATAGACAATATAGAAACTAACCTAACCTATGCAGGACTGGCTGGCATGATAGACCCACCCAGAGACGAAGTGAAACAGGCTATAGAAGAGGCAAAATCTGCTGGTATAACCCCGGTAATGATAACCGGCGACCACTTAGCCACGGCATCCAGTATAGCACGGCAAATAGGAATTTTAACTACCGACAAAATAGCCATATCGGGCACAGAATTAGCTGCCTTATCGGCACAACAACTGGCCGAAAAAATAGAAACAATAAGTGTATATGCCAGGGTAACACCGCAGCAAAAACTGGACATTGTAAAGGCATTACAAAAACGCAACCATTTTGTAGCCATGACCGGTGATGGAGCCAATGATGCACCATCGCTCAAGACTGCCAACATAGGAATAGCGATGGGTATAACTGGTACCGATGTAAGCAAAGAAGCAGCCCACCTGATACTACTCGACGATAACTTTGCTACTATCATAAAGGCTGTAAAAGAAGGTCGTAGGATATTTGACAATATTCGTCGGTTTGTAAAGTATATTATGGCATGCAACAGTGCCGAAATACTGCTTATAGTTATTGCACCCTTTCTGGGCATGCCTATTCCCCTGCTGCCTATACACATACTATGGATAAATCTGGTAACTGATGGCTTGCCCGGACTGGCACTGGCCAATGAAAAAGCCGAACCAAACATAATGAAACGCAAACCCCGACCACCTGGGGAAAGCATGTTTGCAGATGGTATAGGCATGCATATAATATGGGTGGGTATACTAATGGCTGGCATCACACTGGCCGTACAGAAATATGCACTTACCGAAAGTGGCACACACTGGCAAACTATGGTGTTTACAGTTTTACTGGTGTCGCAGCTAGGGCATGTGCTGGCTATTAGGAGCGATAAATATTTCATTTTCGAAAAAGGCTTTTTCTCCAATCCATTGTTACTAGGAGCTGTAGCTGCTACTTTTATGCTACAGCTAGCTATCATATACTTACCCTTTGCCAACAAAATATTTAAGACACAACCACTTACCATTAACGAATTATCACTATGCATTCTTCTGTCTGCCGTAGTGTTTCACTCAGTAGAATTAGAGAAATTCATAAAAAGAAAATTAATGTAGTAGATATGCTCAGAGAATGTAAACTTGACTACATTTGATTAAAATACTACTTAAAATAATAGGTCGCACAAACCATTGAATGCCACAGTAACATATACCGAAGAAGAACTGATTCAGTTGCTGAAAGGGCAAAGCAGACAGGCATTCAATTATCTGTACACTAACTATGCTCCTGCATTGTATGGTGTGATCTACAAAGTATTAGAAGACGAACAAACCAGCCAAGATGTACTGCAAGATGTGTTTGTGAAAATATGGAACAATATTGCACAATATAATCCCGATAAAGGTCGTCTATACACATGGTTGCTTAATATTGCCCGCAATTCTGCTATCGACAAAACGAGGTCGAAAGGGGAAATAATGAAAAATAAAATCCAAACGGGTGAAAACGTCGTACATAACTTAGAGCAAACCAGAAAAACTGAAGTGCCTACTGACACTATTGGACTTCGTAAAATGGTAAACCAATTGAAACCAGAGTATGCCAGCATTATAGACCTTGCCTACTTCAATGGATACACAATAGAAGAAATATCAAAAACACTCAATATACCATCCGGAACAGTAAAAACGCGCATGAGAAGTGCGATGGGGCAATTGCGTGAAATATATGCAATAAAATAAATTATTGAAGAAAGAAAGTGAACACAAAAGAATACATAGAATCAGGCAACTTAGAGGCTTACGCTCTCGGTTCTCTACCTCCAGATGAAGCTGGCAAGGTGGCAGAGAAACTGAGTGCAAATGCCGACCTAAGAAACGAACTTGCCCTGATAGAAAAAACTATGATGGTGTTCGCTGCGTCATTGGCACCTGCTTTACCCGCCACCTTTGCTGACAAAATATGGCAAGAAACGGGTGGTAATATTGAGCACCGAGCTACTCCAAATGCTGGTAGTACCGAAAAAACTATTCCTTTCCAACCCGAACATTACAAACAACCATTTGCATGGAAGTATGCCGCTACATGGGTGGCGCTATCTGGTAGTATAGCACTAAACATGATGCTGTGGAACAACAATAACAAAACAGAAGTGCAAAATGTAGCTATGCTGCAAAAACTAGATACACTGCAAACACAACAGCAACAACTAACAAGCCTGATAGACGGATACCAGAAAGCCAAAAACATGATGGCAGATACTGCCATGAAAACCATAGTAATGCATACCATGCAAAAAGGTCATCCTATGGCAGCTACACTATACTGGAGTCAGGAGAAAGCAGAAGCCTATGTATCTGTAGATGGTCTTCCCGCTCCCCCACCCGGCATGCAATATCAGGTATGGGCCATACAAAATGGCAAACCTGTAGACATGGGTGTGCTGCCCAACAATATGGCAAATACGCCCAGCATTCGCAAGATAAACATGAAAGTGACCAGTGGTGAAGCCTTTGCTATTTCGTTGGAAAAAGAAGGTGGCAGTCCAGTTCCCACTATGCAGAACATCTATGTGATGGGCAAAGCATAATAGCACAATGCTATATTACTTATACTTCCCCTATACTTTGTTTAAGACAGATGAATCTCACCTTCCATATAGGTAATAGCGTGACCGCTTATGGCTACCCTATTCCCTTTTTGCTTGCACCATAGTTTCCCTTTGCGTGCAGACAATTGAGATGCCACCAGTTCTGTTTTGCCCAGCTCTTTGCACCAGTATGGTGTAAGCGTAGTATGAGCAGAACCAGTTACAGGATCTTCATTGATACCCGAAACCGGCGAAAAAAACCGAGATACAAAATCTGTAACAGACCCAGTGGCAGTAACTATTACGCCCCTCACATCGATAGTAGAGAGAATTTCAAAATCGGGACGAAGATTAAGTACATGCTGCTCAGAAGGCAACACCGCCATAAAATCTGTTTTGCCTTTGTAAGTCTCCATAGGTTCTATACCCAGTGCTTTAGAGAGTTTTGCGGGTGTGGGTACCTTTACAAAAGTATCTGTAGGGAAATCTAACGTTAGCATTTTGCCATTTCTAGTCACCTTTAGCACGCCGCTGTGTATGGAGCGAAACTCAATTTCGTTGTCGGCCCTGTCAAGGTGATTGAAAATAACATGGGCCGCAGCTAAGGTAGCGTGCCCACATAGCTCTACCTCTATAACAGGGGTAAACCACCTGATATCATAAACATCTTCTACAGCAACTATAAATGCTGTTTCTGCCTGATTATTTTCGGCAGCTATAGCCTGCATCTTACGCTCCGGAAGCCACTTCTCTAGCAGACAAATAGCAGCAGGATTGCCACCAAAAAGCTCTTGTGTAAAGGCATCTACCTGATACATTTTAATCTTCATTCCTGTTCTTATTATCCGGTGTTATGGAACAAATATAACGGAGAAAAAGCAAATTATTTGATGTAAAAGAAGCAATAATCGTATACAGTTGATTTTGGTAAATTGTAAGATAGTAAATGCGTATTTTTGATACAACAATTATAACTTTCACGTACTTCTATTAACAATAAATTGACCGATTTCAGCACTACCAGAACATACACAGAACCCCTCACTGAGGCAGAATTGTTGTTGCTGACAAACAAAGAGCATAAGGAAAGAAAACAATACTTCGCTGTTTACAGAATACTAATGATAATAAGTTTTGTATTGCCCTACATCACATCCTGGTACAGAGCTTACGAGGGCGCCCCCAATGCATTTTCATATATCCGTTACTTCTTTACTACAGCAGTACTACTGGGTATTTTCTCCTTTGCCACCTACAGCAGCTACAAGCTTTATCACCGCAAAATTCAACAAGACATAACAAACAAAACAAAAACGGTAGAAACTAGCTGCATCACCAAAAAAGTAATCAACGCATCCAACAATGCTTATTACTTTTACACCACATCCAGAGTGAAGATAAGTATGGAAGTATCTGAAGAGTATTACTGCAGCCTAAATGAGGGCGATGAAGTAAGCATTGAGTACACCACACACGCACAGCATTACCTTGGCTACTTTTGATAGATAACAAGACAATAAAGCATGAAAATAGATACAGTAATATTTGATATGGATGGACTGCTGCTAGATACCGAACCTCTTTGGGGTGAGTGTATGCTGCGTGTAGCCAATAAAAACAATATCAATATAACTCCTGCCCAATTTAAAGAAACCACAGGCTTGCGCATCTATGAGGTTACAGACCATTGGGCTATACATTATCCTTGGAGTGGCAAATCTGCCAAAGCTGTAGCCGATGAAATACTAGACGAAATAATAGCAGCTTCAAAACTGCATGCTACTGTACTGCCGGGCGTAGAAAAAACACTGCAACTGCTGCGTAGCCATCAGTTTAAAATAGGTTTGGCATCCTCGTCTCCGCAAAGGATGATAGACGAACTGATTCAACATTTTGATATTCTACACTACTTTGACGTAGTAACATCCGCAGACGTAGTAGATCTGGGCAAACCACATCCTGCTGTGTTTTTGCATTGTGCCGACACCCTTGACTCACACCCTGGCAAATGCTTGGTGCTAGAAGACTCTGTAAATGGCATGATAGCGGGCAAAGCTGCCCGCATGAAGGTGATAGTAGTGCCAGACCAGCATCACTACCACGATGTCAGGTTTTCGCTGGCAGATGGCAAGCTGAGCAGTATGAAAGATTTTGAGTTAGCGCTTTTGTCTTGATACTCTGAAAACAACTATCGCTATGTAGCCGTTATTTCGAAGCTTTTATCTTTTCCAGCAATAATTCTGTTTCTTTAATGTCTATCT
>JBIKKS010000239.1:0-4268 GCA_044360235.1 Flavipsychrobacter sp.
GTGCTGGTGATGGGCAACAACATCAACCTGTCGCTACACCCAAGTAGTAAGGAAGAGGCGGACAGACTGTTTAACGGGCTGAGCGAGGGTGGCACGGTGGAGATGCCTATACAGGATACGTATTGGGGTGCTTACTTTGGCAACTTCAAAGATAAGTTTGGTATCAACTGGAGTGTGAATTATCAGTATCCGGAGGTGAAGGGGTAAGCTGATTTTTCTACACAAGTATTATAGAAACAAAAAATGGACCACTAGCTGATGCGGTGGTCCATTTTTGTATAAAAAGAGGTATGGATTATGCGGATAAGTAGTACTAGTAGAGTCTGCAAGCTTCTACGGTTTTGATGCCATTTTCGGTTTTGTCGATAGAGGCATCTTTGCAGATAGATTCTGCGCCAGCTTTAGAGTTGTAAATCTTGTATTCGGTGATGGTGCTATCGGGTAAGCCAGGGTAACCATCGTAAGTGGTGATGCACTGACAAGTGTAACTCTTGAGGCAAGAGCTTGTAGACAAAACTGCACCTGCTGCGAGGATCAATAAAAGGGTATTGCGAAATTTCATGTAGCTGCAAATTATAAAGGGTTGAAGTTACAGAGGGATAGTTAGAATTCAAAATTTAGGAAAGATAATTGTACATGAGTGGGTTGGCATTACTGCCCACCGAGGTAACGATAGTTTTTGAGGATGAGGCCTACATCGTAGCCGGGTGTATACTGACAGGCATAGGCAGTATTGATGTTGGACATGACCTCGTGAGAGGGCTGGTAACCAACGAGCACATTGTAAGGGCACAACACACTGGCGCGTATGCGGGGCAGGTGTGCTGTGGACGGACCAGCGGCATAACCTACCCATGTGCGCTTGCCTGTGAGCACTTTACCACAATTGGCAAGGAACGCAGCGGGCTTGCGCACCAAAAAGAGCAACACTGGTGACAACAAGAAGAAAATAAGTGTGGCTGAGATATCGACCATACGCTTATTGCGCAGTTGTGCAAAGTCGGAAAGGTTGTACCGTTTATCGATGGTATATAGGTCGCCAGAGGTGGCACTAGAGTTGCTGCCCACAAAGCTTTGTCCGCCGGGCAGGTGTATTTTGTACTCGTAGCGGTCGCCACACTCTTGCATCTTGCTGAATACCTCTTCGTACCGAAGCCCATTGATACAGAAAATGACCTCGTTGACGTTGGTGACGAACAGGAGCTGTTTCATGTCGTGTATGGTAGCGAGTGCATTGGTGCTGGTGAGCGAGGGACTAATGCGACCGGTGAGCTCGGGGGCATAGTTGACCTGGCGCAGGACATCGGCGGTTTGTTTGTAAGCGGGCTCATCTGCCACAATCACTGCCTTGCGAGGCAGGGTATCGTAGGGTATGAACCTGAGTATGCCCATGCGGTAGAGCAACTCATGCAGCCCCAGGAGTATAACTGTGCCGGCAAAACCTGTGAAGATGATGATGGCACGAGAGTAGCGATATTCGGGCGGGAGCAAGCCATAATAAGCAAGAATAACTATGGTGCCAAATATCATGCCGCGAGTGACCTTGAGCGAGCGGTAAGGCTGGTCGTAAGCACCATTGAAGTACAATGACAACAACCAGAGCGATATATAAGCAGGGAAGGTGGCGTAAACCACTGCTGCCTTGATAGGTAATATGTTTTTAACCTCGGTGACCCAAAACTCCTTGATGCCCCAAAGGGTGACGAGCAGTATCAATGCATCGAACAGGGGCATGTGCAGCACCTTGAGACCGCGTTTGAGCGTGCCGAGTATGGCACGTAGCACGATGCCGGCATTGATGAAGAGGATAAAAAGTCCTGCTTGTTTTTTGGTGTAGTGTTTTTTGACGAAGGTTACGAGTGCCTCGTTGAATATGCGCACATAAGAGAGGGTCATTTTGCGGGTACTTTCGCCCTTGTAGTGAATGAGGTCTACCTCGGGGAAATAGATATTTTTGAACCCAGCCTTTTGTATGCGGTAAGAAAGGTCTACATCCTCGCAATACATAAAGTAATCTTCATCGAACGGGCCACCGGCAATATCCATAGCAGACTTGCGTACCAACATGCAGCAACCCGAAAGGACATCGACCTCGGCTATTTGCCGCTCTGCAACGTGTACTGCATAGTACTTGTTGATGTAAGCAGACTTAGGGAATAGCTTGTTGATGCCAGTGGTTTTGAAGATGGCAACTGAGAGTGATGGAAAGGATTTTTTGGAGTCGGGCGCAAACTGCCCCTTACCATCTATAAGCCTTGGTCCCAGCGCACCTGCATCGGGGTGGGTGTCCATATAGGCTACAGTAGTGGAGAGGAAGTTCTCGGGCATGACGGTATCGGGATTGAGGAAGAGTATGTACTCCCCCTTGGCAATAGCTACCGCTTGATTGTTGGCCTTAGAAAAACCTTTGTTGTCTTTGTTGGGGATGAGCCGCACCTGCGGAAACCGATCACGCACCATATGGCAGCTATCGTCGGTAGAGTTGTTGTCGACTACTATGACCTCGACCGGCATATCGCCAGCGGCACGCAGCACTGAGTGCAGGCATACCTCGAGGAAGTACTTGACATTATAATTGACAACGATAACCGATACCTTCATAAACTATGTACTACCTGCAAGCTGTGGAGCCAGTATGTGGTGTGCGACAAAATGCACAGCAATAATGAAGCCAAAAAGCAATAATCGTGCAAATAACGAAAAAAGATGCCAATAGATTGCACTGGGGGTATAATTAATGTGTGAGGGTGACAGGATAAGAAGGAAAAAAAATGCCGCTTATTTTCTAATTTTATCACCATGAAGAAGTTCATAAGATTCAATTTGTGGTTATTGTTGATAGTGGCAGCCATCATACTGACGCTGGCTGTGGTGCAGCCCAATGATGTGGTGGTGAAAAGAAGTGTGCTGATAAAGGCACCTAAGGAGGTGGTGTTTGAGCAGGTATCGAAGTTGAAGAACTGGGCCAACTGGAGCACCATACTTAGTAATGACAGCACTATAGCCATCACCTACACTGGTACTGATGGCACACCGGGTAGCGCACTGCAATGGAAGGGAGATGAGGGCGTGAGCGGAAGTGGCACCATAAAAAATGATGGCGTGGAAGGTACTACCATGAAATACTCGTTTAACGTAACTGAACCTGCCGAAATGATAGCAGACGGTGCTATAATAGTAGCCGACACGGCAGATATGGTAAAAGTGACATGGACATTTCACAAGCACTTTCCGTTTCTGGCCAATGCAGCTTTGGTACTCTTTGACCTAGATAAGTATATGGGTGCTGACCTGGAGCGAAGCCTGAGTAATCTGAAAACATACATAGCTACCAGTGTGAAAATACCAATAGACATAAAAGAAACAGAATATGCAGCACGTATAGTAGCAGGTATACGCGACACTGTGCAATGGAGCGATATGGAGACTTTTATGGGAGATACTTATAATCTGCTAGCAAGAACATCGCCAGTGAAAGTGACCGGTGCTAGAACAGGCATATACTATACCTGGGATACTGTACAGAAAAACACAGATGTAATGATAGGTGTACCAGTTACCGATACTGACCTACCTATAAAGGGTATTATTTTTGCTACGGTACCTGCTAGTAAGGCCTATATGGCTACACACAAAGGCGGCTATGCCAGCATAAAAACTGTACATGAGGCACTGTACAAACATGTGACCGATGCTGGACAGGTAAGCTGGCTTACCATAGAAGAGTATATGCTGTACCCTGGCAACCAAAGCGACAGCAACAAATGGGTGACTAATGTGTATTACCTGATACAATAAGGAGGTAGTAAGTAGTCCATCAACTGGTAGAGTAATCTTAAACCATATAACTGAATAAGATAAACAAATAAGGGATAAACCTCGAAAAAGGTTTATCCCTTATTTTATGAGCTATTTATGTATTAATACGCTCTGGCAAATAATACCCTCTGTGTAGAAGGATTGCCGGTGAGTATACATTTACCCTCTTCCTGCTCATTGTTGAGCGGAATACACCTGATGGTAGCCTTAGTGAGTTCTTTGATTTTCTCTTCGGTAGCAGGCGTACCATCCCAATGGGCTGCTACAAAACCTGCCTGCTCGTCGAGCACTCTTATAAATTCGTCCCAAGTATCTACTTTCCTTGTGTTTTCGTTGCGGAAGTTAGTGGCTTTGATGAACATGTTAGACTGTATGTCGGCAATAAGGTCGATGACATGAGCAGCTAAGTTATCGAGCGATACGCTTGCTTTTTCTTTGGTGTCTCTACG
>JBIKKS010000323.1:0-3349 GCA_044360235.1 Flavipsychrobacter sp.
CGAGCTACTTCGGCAACATTGTTTTCCATATCGCGTGGGCCTAGTGCTATGCGAACAGGCACACCCTTTAGTTCATATTCCGCAAACTTCCATCCCGGACGGGCATTATCGTCGTTGTCGTATTTTACTCTTACACCTTGTGCTTTGAGCGCAGCTACAAGCTCATTCGCATAATTATTGATGCGCTCTTGAGCGGCTACATCTTTGTTAAATATTGGCACTACCACAACCTGTAGCGGTGCTATGCGGGGAGGCAATACAAGGCCTTGGTCGTCGCTGTGTGCCATAACCAATGCACCTACCAGACGGGTAGATACCCCCCAAGAAGTAGCCCAAACATAATCGAGCTTGTTGTCTTTATCTCTGAATTGAACATCGAACGCCTTGGCGAAATTTTGACCTAAGAAGTGAGATGTACCCGCCTGCAGTGCTTTACCATCCTGCATGAGCGCTTCTATACAATAGGTATCTTCGGCACCAGCAAAGCGTTCATTGGCAGTTTTTACGCCACGCACTACGGGCAATGCCATATACTCTTCTGCAAAAGTTGCATAGACTTCCAGCATTTTCTGAGTTTCTTCTATGGCCTCCTCGCGAGTGGCGTGCGCTGTGTGCCCTTCTTGCCACAAAAACTCTGTGGTACGCAAGAACAAACGGGTACGCATCTCCCAACGAACGACATTAGCCCATTGGTTGATAAGTAGTGGTAGGTCGCGGTAAGACTGAATCCAATCCTTGTAGGTATTCCAGATAATAGTTTCGGAGGTAGGGCGAACTATTAGTTCTTCTTCCAGTTTAGCATCGGGGTCTACTATTACGCCACCACCATTGGGGTCGTTTTTGAGCCTATAGTGGGTTACTACAGCACACTCTTTAGCAAAACCCTCTACGTGAGCAGCTTCTTTGCTGAGGAAACTTTTGGGTATGAACAATGGAAAATATGCGTTCTGGTGTCCTGTTTCTTTAAACATTCTATCCAACACATCTCTCATGTTTTCCCAAAGGGCATAGCCATGCGGCTTTATGACCATACAGCCTTTTACGGCCGAGTAATCTGCCAGACCTGCTTTAAGTACTATATCATTATACCATTGGGCATAATCGGCGGTTCGTGATGTGATTTCTTTAGACATAAAATTTTTGGCACGCTTTTAGTAGTAATATCTGAGACATAAGTAGGGTGCAGGTTGCCATATCCTGTATTTGTTAAATTTGACAAGCTTGCCTTACTGATTGGCGCAAAAGTAGTAATTTCACTTAAGGAATTTTAAGCAAAAACTATTCATAATGAAACGTTTCGTGATAACCAGCCTATTACTGGCAGGAATCTTACAAGGGGTTCATGCTCAGGTCGATGATATTTATGCTACTGGCACAGACCAAAGCAAAAATACAAGAGAAGAAGAAAGGCAAGAAAGAAGAAGAAATAAATGTGCCGACCGATTTGATAATGGGTTTAACAGCCAGCAAAACGACAATTCTAATCTTCCTGATAATTACCAGGACGACGGCAATGGTGCAGATTATGTAGACTACGATAGCGACTACGACTATAGCACTAGGCTAAACAGATTTGATAATGACTTTTATAATATGGGCTATTACAGCACATTTTATAATCCATTTTGGTATAATCGTTATTGGCACGACCCATTTTGGGGTTATAACCCATGGAGACCAGGTATTACAGTAGGTTTCGGCTGGGGATATGGCTCTATGTGGGGCAATCCATGGGGTTGGAATAACTGGTGGGGTTATGGTGGCTTTAATAGCTGCTGGAATCATCCGGGCTGGGGATATGGCTGGGGTGGATATTACGGCGGCTGGGGTGGATATTACGGAGGTTGGGGCAATGGATACTACCATGGTGGTGGTGGATACTATGCCGGCAATGATCGCTACAATGCACCGTACAGAGCTACTGTATATGGACCTCGCAACAACGGTGGTAGCAATGTGCGTGCCTACCGTGGTAGCAATGTAAGCCAACTGGGACTGCGTAACAGCGGTGTAACTGCGTATAGAGGTATGAATAACGGTGGAGGTAGGAACAACTATACACCCAATCAGCGTGCTACACAACAGGGATATAATCAGAATTATCAGGGTAATAATGCCCGTAGCGAAAGAGGAAATTTCTGGGGAGGTAGCAGAAATGTAAATGGTCAGGCTCAGAACAATAGCCAGAATCAGGGTAGCGGAGTACGCAGGTTCTTTAATAATGCCACTACTGGTGCTGTAATTAACAACCCAGCGTCTACAGGAAGAGGTGTTCGTACAGATGTAAACCGCGGTGGCTCACCTGGCGGCGCAATAAACAGAGGGTATAACGGAGGAGGAAGCAACTACGGCGGCGGAAGCAGAAGCATAGGTAATGGCGGCGGTTCCTACCAAGGTGGTGGTGGTAGCCCTAGCAGAGGCGGCGGTTCTTTTGGTGGCGGTGGCGGAGGCTCTATTCGAGGCGGTGGAGGCGGAGGCAGCAGTAGCCCTAGCGGAGGTGGCGGCGGCGGCAGAAGGTAACCTCGTTAATAAAAATATAAAAAAGGCATTGTTACCATGGTAACGATGCCTTTTAAGTGTAAACAGTATTTTAGGTATGGTTTTTGCAATTATCTACAGCAATATCACTTTACCCAATACATAAACAGTGACACACACCATTCATTAATAATCCATAATTACTACATATGCGCTTTCACAAATCATTGATTTTACTTCCAGCATTAAGCTTAGGAAATATAGTAGCACATGCACAAGATTTAAACTTGGCTTACAACATGTCTAACCTCACTGTGCAGGGTACAGCCCGGTCTATGGGTTTTGGCAATGCACTGGGCTCAATAGGTGGTGACTTTAGCAGTGCCAGTGTGAACCCGGCTGGATTGGGGGTCTATCGCAGTTCAGAGCTTACGCTTACACCTACGCTGCGTATGAATGGCACCAATACTAGCTATCTGGGAGAGATAACGTCTGACAACAATGTGCGGTTCAATTTCAACAACTTTGGCATGGTATTTACAGATGCACCAAAGGGCAAAAGATATGATAGAAGGAGCTGGAAGGCAGTGTCATTTGCTTTTGGGATGAATAGAGTGGCAGATTTTAATAGAAACTATGCTTTTGCAGGTAATAATTACAGCAATTCAGCTACACAGGCATTTGAAGCAGATGCTAATCAATATCCTGGTGATGCTAGCAGCACATCTCCACTTAGCGTGCCAGGCTATATAGGCTATCAGGCATACTTGCTTAATGTAAATACTAATGGTGATTATTACTCAATAGCTCCAATATCGGGAGGCATAAGACAAGACAAATTTGTGAAGGAAAGAGGTAGAATAAATGAATA
>JBIKKS010000079.1:0-7627 GCA_044360235.1 Flavipsychrobacter sp.
TTGCAATACTGGTATTTATCACTATTTTGTAGTTCAATAGCAAATAATATACAAGTATGCACAAGGCTTTAGTTTTAGGTTTAAGACTTTCAATTGTAACTATATTCTCAGTAATTTCAATCAATGTCTGGGCTCAGCCTGGGGAAGGAAACTCAGGACGCCCGATTGGGGATAATTATCCAAGAATACAGCCACAAACCACTTTCGTAAAACAAGGCACGAAATGTAGCAGTACTCCTGCTAGCTTCATCACTTACAGAGATGTTGTAGCCGCAGATATCAAGCTAGAGTTTTACTGGTACATGAATCCTGAAAACAGTGGTGGCAATACCTATGAAGAAAGGTTGCGCAACTTTAATGCGGCAGCTAAAAAGTTAATGACACTACACGAAGAAGACCGTACCAAAAGTTACCAAAATCAAGTGTGCCATTACCGCGGAGAAGTGAAATGTCCAGGCAATAATAAAGATTATAAGGCTACACTTACTTGTCATGATGGTTTCGAATTCGTTCAATCTTCGCTCACAAAATCCGACAACAGATCGTGGAAATCAGGTCCTACATGGTCAGCCTCCACACTTACTTGGGTTACCGTAGGCAAAAAACGTGGATTCACTTTTGCAGCCGTCGATGCTAAACGAACTGCTACAGCCATTGCCAGCGAAGTAGCATCTGAGCGCAATGACATAGTGAAATACATAAGCAAAGTTATGCACATACCTTTAGAGATCAACTAAATGTCGATTTTTTGTTCCTGAAGGTTGATATGATGGTTGGTATATGAGTTGCTATGCAGTGCCTTCTGTTGCTAGCTATTCACTATCAGTGTTTTTTCTGCTTTTGCTATCATTCTACCTATAGGTGCAGTGTGCGCTCCATAGCCATGAGTAGTCAATAATTCCACCACTGTGGCTAGTGCGCTTGGCTGCACAGCTATCAGAAGTCCACCATTGGTTTGTGGGTCGGGCAGTAGGCTAAAGGCTTCCATAACATCTACCCCGCTACCAAAAGTTATTTTGGCATTATATCCATTCCAGTTGCGGTAAGTGGCATCAGGCACTATGCGCTGAGCTAGGTATGTTTTGGTACCTTCCAGTACGGATATGTGGTTATAGTACAACTCAGCCGATAGATTGCTACCTTCAGCCATCTCTATTAGGTGGCCTGCCAGCCCAAAGCCTGTCACATCAGTCATGGCAGTTACGCCAGGTTGTTGCCCTAGTTGCGCGCCTATGTTATTCAGTGTAGTTAGCTGTGCTATCAGTGCCTGGTAGTGCTCGGGCAGTAGTTGATCGCGCTTCATAGCAGTTGCCAGTATGCCGGTGCCTATTGGCTTAGTCAGCAGTAGCAGGTCACCTTCTTGCGCAGTGTTGTTGCGTTTCAGAGAAGTAGTGTCGCAAAATCCATTCACAGACAGACCCAGTATGGGCTCAGTTGCATCTATACTATGCCCACCAGCCAGTGGTATGCCCGCAGCTGCACATACAGCCCTTGCTCCTTCTAGTGCTCTTTGCGCTAGTGCTACGGGTAGGGTGTCTACCGGCCAGCCTAGTATAGCTAGTGCTAGCACAGGTGCGCCACCCATAGCATACACATCACTTATTGCATTCGCAGCAGCAATCCGTCCAAAATCATATGCATCATCTACTATGGGCATAAAAAAATCAGTGGTAGCTATTAGTGCTTTGCCATTGCCCATATCATATACAGCCGCATCATCTGCTGTAGCATTGCCCACTAGCAGTTGTGCAGTATGCTGTTCGGGTACAGTAGTAGTTAGTATTTGTTGCAGTACAGCAGGTGCTATTTTGCAGCCACATCCCGCACCACGCGAGTATTGGGTTAGTCTTATTTCTTCACTCATAGTTTGGGTAGCTTGTCTGCTACTATTAGTTATTATTATCTATTGCTGTTAGTAGTAGGCGGCAGTTAGTTACAGGGTCTACAGTAGTGCCTGGTAGGGTAGTGAGTAGGCTATCTACATTTTCCCTATTGTAAAGCCCGTTTTTATACACCTTGTCATAGTAGCGAAGCAATATGCCAAAACATGCGCTAAAGTTATCTTCTATCAGGTAACCTATAGCATTTTTAGTTTCCAGCCCGCCTAACCTTTTGCGGATGCGCATAATATTGGCAGCCAAATCTTCTTTCCTGAATTTACCATATTCTTTCACCAGAAATACTACACGCTCCTCAAATGGGATATCCAAAAAATACACAGGCGCTTGTCTCATACAGTTCCACAGTGCTTCGGGTAGGTTTACATCGCCTATCCTTCGGCTCTCATCTTCTACCCATATAGTTGTATCTTGTTTGCCAGTGCAAGCAGCAAGCAGCGCAGCAGCCAGGTTATTTTCAAACTGCTCTTGCGATGGTTGAGGCGAATTGCCCAGTGCCCCAAATGCCGACCCTTTGTGGTGGGCTATTCCTTCTAGGTCTATCACAGTTTTTCTTCTCAGCATCAACTGCTCTAGCAGGTAGGTTTTCCCAGAGCCAGTGTATCCTCCCACTACTCTGAATGTGTACGGTAGCAAAAATTGCTGCAATACCCACTGTCTGTAGGTCTTGTAGCCTCCTGCCAGTGTATACACTTTGTAGCCATATAGGTCTAGTAGCCATGCTACTCCAGCACTACGCATGCCACCTCTCCAGCAGTGCAGTAGCAGTGTATTGTTTGTTTGTTTTTTATTAGTGTTGTGCAGCCTTATCATTTCTTCTGCTTCCTCCACCATTTTGCGCATTTTTGGGCCAAAGTAGTCTAGCCCTATTTTTATGGCTTCCTGTCTGCTTTGCTGTTTATAGGCAGTACCCACCACTTTCCTTTCTTCATCAGCAAACAGAGGCATGTTGTACGCTTCTGGCATATGTGCATGGTTGTACTCACTAGGGCTGCGCACATCCAGTATCGGATGTATAGCTGCCAGTTCCAGAAACGACGTTATGTCGATTTTGGTTACCATTATTCGCGCATCATATCTTCTATAGCTGCCGCTATGTTTTCTGCATTAGGTTTAGAGAAGTAGTCTCCATCAGTAGCATACGCTGGGCGGTGTGCCTGAGCGGTTATAGTTCTCGGTGCTACATCTAGCCACCTGAAACCACCTTGTTTTTCCATCACTTGCTGAAACATGTAGGCTGATGCACCACCTGGCACATCTTCGTCTATGAATATGATTCGGTTAGTTTTCTTCAGCGATGACACTATCATGTGGTTAATATCAAATGGCAGCAATGTGCGCACATCTATCACCTCACAACTTATGCCTTTTGGTGCCAGGTAGGTAATTATAGCATCTTCTATTATGCGCAGGGTAGATCCGTACGATACTATTGTTATATCATCGCCTTCACGCACCACCTCTGGTATTCCAAATGGTACGCTGTATTCTGTGAGGTTAACAGGTACTTTTTCTTTCAGGCGGTAGCCGTTCAGGCACTCTACTACTATACCTGGTTCATCACTTCGCAGCAGCGTGTTATACATACCTGCAGCTTGCACCATATTGCGGGGCACACACAGGTACATACCTCTTATCGCATTTATTATCATGCCCATCGGCGAGCCACTGTGCCATATTCCTTCCAGCCTATGCCCCCTTGTACGCACTATAAGCGGGCATTTTTGCCCACCTCTGGTACGATATTGTAGTGTAGCCACATCATCACTTAGTGGCTGTAGTCCATATAGCAGATAGTCCAGATATTGTATTTCGGCTATTGGGCGTAGTCCACGCATAGCCATACCTATTCCCTGACCTATTATGGTTGCCTCGCGTATACCTGTATCTGTTACTCGTAACACACCATATTTGTCTTGCAGTCCTGCAAAACCCTGATTCACATCTCCTATCTTGCCTAGGTCTTCGCCAAAGGCAAGCACAGCAGGGTTGGTTTCCAGTGTGTGGTCAAAGAATTTATTAAGCACTTCATATCCATTCAGCATAGGCGCATCACCATCATAGTCCGCAGGTATCTCTGTTACCTTCATGGCACTATGTCTGCTCTGAGAGTGCAGGTGCGATGAAAATTTCTCTTTGTTGTCGGCCAGTATGTGGTCATGAAAGTTGCGTAGCGCACGAGTTCCTTCACCATCCGCGTTACATAGTGCCAGTATTTTGCTCACTGCCTGTAGTACATCTTTGCGTATTGGCTCTCTTATGGCTCCCAGTTCTTGCACTATGCCTGCCACTATCTGTGCATTGTTGCCGGCTTCATATATTGCTTGATTGCTCAGTGTTACAGCCTGTGTCACTTGTGCCTTTATGGGCGATATAAAGTTGTCCCAAGCACTTTGTTTCGATGCCCGGGCTTCTTCTTTTGCCAGCTCCTCTACAGTTGTTATTTCTTCTTCGGTTGCTATTTTGTTTTCCAGCAGAAACTGCTTCATACGGGTTACACAGTCCCATTCTTTTTCCCACTCTAGCCTTTCCTTGGTTTTGTATCGCTCGTGTGATCCTGATGTTGAGTGCCCTTGCGGTTGTGTAACTTCTTGTATATGAAATATGGCAGGTACATGTGTTTCACGCACTCTCGCCACACCTTGCTGTATTGTTTGCACCAGTCCTGCATAGTCCCAGCCCTTGGCGGTGTAAATATTTATACCACCCTTTTTATCGTCCCACTGCATACCTGCCAGTGCTTCCGATATCGAGTTTTTGGTCGTTTGGTAAGCTCGGGGTACAGATATACCATATCCGTCATCCCATATAAATATGGCCATTGGCACTTGTAGCACACCGGCTGCGTTTACACTTTCCCAGAATAATCCTTCTGAGGTTGAAGCGTCGCCTATGGTACAGAATACTACTTCGTTCCCTTTATTAGTGAAATTTTCAAATCCATTTTGCAGACATTCAGTATGCCTGTACATTTTAGAGGCGTATGCCAGTCCCAGTGCACGTACCATTTGCCCTGCTGTAGGCGATATGTCACTGCTCGACTGTGGTTCTGCCATCAGGTTACGCCAGTCGCCGTTTTCGTCTAGCCACCGGGTACCGTAGTGGCCGTTCATCATACGTCCTGCTGTAGCGGGTTCGTTTTCTATACTTGGGTCGGCATATAGCTGCGCAAAAAAACGCTGTATGTCACTCATGCCAGTTGCAAACATCAGTGTTTGGTCGCGGTAGTAGCCGCTACGTATGTCACCTGGTTTGAAACATTTGGCAAGTGCTATTTGCGCTAATTCTTTTCCATCACCAAAAATCCCAAATTTGGCCTTGCCGGTCAGTACCTCTCGCCTTCCTATCAGGCTGGCTTCACGGCTGGCTACCACAAGGTGATAATCGGCAAGTGCCTCTTGTTTAAACTCATCAAAGGACAACCTTGCAGACTTAGAAGCGGTGGCAGTTACTGGCATAAGCATTTGATATTATAATTATAGTAAAATTCGGGTATTTATTCATCAAAAGCATCTTTTTTAATAGTGCTCCTCACTGCAAAACATACCCTAACAGTGGCAAAGATAACCTTTGGCGTTAAAAATAGAAAACCAAGTATTATTGGCAGCATTGGTACAGTTGGTAACAGCGGCTCAGGGTAGTGTTGGCTAACATAAATCTACTTTTTTATACTTGTTTTTGCATTAACTTCGCACTCCCATTCAGGGTTGCGCACAGTGTCGATAGGCTCTGTAATTAAATAACTACTTTAGACTTTTATAATACAAAAAATATGTTCGAGAATCTTAGTGAGCGGCTCGATTCCGCATTCAAACAACTAAAGGGCGAAGGCCGTATTAATGAGATAAACATTGCTACTACAGTTAAAGAAATACGTCGGGCACTGGTAGATGCAGATGTGAATTACAAAATTGCTAAAGAGTTTACAGATAAAGTAAAAGAAAAAGCGGTAGGGGAGAAAGTAATAACATCGGTTAGCCCCGGCCAACTGATGGTAAAGATTGTAAAAGACGAGTTGGCTGCCTTAATGGGTGGTAAAGAAGAAGAACTTAATCTTTCAGGCAAACCTACAGTAATACTGATAGCAGGTTTGCAAGGGTCTGGTAAAACAACTTTTTCTGGCAAACTCGCTAATTTTCTCAAATCTAAAAAAGGTAAAAATCCACTACTGGTTGCTGCCGATATTTATCGCCCTGCTGCCATGGAGCAGCTACGAGTGTTGGGCGAACAAATAAAAGTGCCAGTACATATTGAGGCTGATAATAAAGACGCTGTTTCTATTGCACTTAATGCAATAGCTTATGCCAAGCAAAACAACCATGGTATTGTAATAATTGACACTGCCGGTCGTTTGGCAATAGATGAGGTTATGATGAAAGAAGTAGCCAACATAAAGGCTGCGGTAAACCCTCATGAAATCCTGTTTGTTGTAGATTCTATGACCGGTCAGGATGCCGTTAATACTGCCAAAGCTTTCAACGAACGTCTCGATTTCACAGGTGTTGTACTTACCAAGCTAGATGGCGATACTCGTGGTGGTGCTGCTATTTCTATCAAATATACCGTTGACAAGCCCATTAAGTTTGTGAGTATGGGCGAAAAGATGGAAGCACTCGATGTCTTCTATCCAGAGCGTATGGCTCAGCGTATACTGGGCATGGGCGATATTACCACCCTCGTAGAGCGTGCACAGGCACAGTTTGATGAGGTACAGGCAAAAAAACTAGAAAAGAAAATACGCGCCAATAAGTTTGATTTCGAAGACTTTAAAGAACAGCTCAATCAAATAAAAAAGATGGGTAACATCAAAGATCTGTTGGCTATGATACCTGGCGTAGGCAAGGCTATTAAAGAAATTGACATTTCAGACGATGCTTTTAAAGGTATTGAAGCTATGATCAATTCTATGACTCCTTATGAGCGCAAGAATCCAGAGGTGATTGATGGCAGCCGCAGAAAACGCATAGCAAAAGGATCAGGCAAAGATGTAAATGATGTAAATGCCTTTATGAAGCAGTTCGAGCAAATGAAGCAAATGATGGGTATGATGAATAAAATGAAAGGTGGAGGCATGGGTATGGGTATGCCCGGCATGATGCCCGGAAGAAGATAATGCCTCAATAATTTGGGTTGTCATCATTCTACTATCTACTTCTTATTGGATTAATGAAAATGTAATAGCGGTGAAAGCAATTTCCCGCTATTTTTTTTAGTACTCAGTTCGTATTTTCTTAGGAACGTTGAAGAAATAAAGTATACAATATTATGTAGCAATTTTTCTTTTTTTCAATACAGAAAAACTGCGAATATTCAGCAATATTTAAAGGTTTTATGTTGCAGAAAAAATGGAAAAGAGCAAATAAGATGGTGTACTTTATTTCTTTATCGTTCCTTAGCTTTGTAGCATGCATATCGGATTATACTTTGGCAGCTTCAACCCCATACATGTGGGGCACTTAATAGTGGCAAATCACGTTGTTAATAACACCGATGTTGACAAAGTTTGGTTTGTCGTATCACCTCACAATCCACTCAAAGACTCACATTCTTTGCTCAATGAGTATGATCGCTTGCACCTAGTCAACCTTGCTATCGAAGACAATCCTAAGTTTAGAGGCAGTAATGTAGAGTTTTCATTACCCAAGCCATCATATACTATCGATACACTCACTTATCTCACAGAAAAGTTTCCGTTAGAGCAGTTTTCAGTAATAATGGGGGCAGATAGT
>JBIKKS010000081.1:0-7605 GCA_044360235.1 Flavipsychrobacter sp.
ATACTTGTAGTGTACCCACCTTGTCAATAACCACATTTGGCGTGCTGCCATCATTGTACACGAGTGGCAATGCAGTTACAGTTATAGATACATATGCAGCAAACCCACCACTTGCACCAGACACAGATAAACCCGCAAAACGAATCATCTCATTGTTGTAAAAGAACCATCCGTCTGTTGCAGTATAGCTACCTGTCGATGGGTTTGTTACATCCATACCGCTTATTTTGTAAGGTATAGAGCCATCCCCTCCCATAGCCGCTAGGGCGCTTGTACTTTCATTATATGCTTGTTGCAAATACCCCAGCTGATCTTGTGTAAGCGGAAAGCCCCCTGGCTGAGTAAAGTCTATTGATTTCATTATAGTATAATTTTAGTGGTTTTTATAAGAACGGTATAAATGACTGAAAATCAGTAAGTAACAATTTGAAACACGTTCTTACTTGTCAATCTGTATTTGTTTATCATTGCTCTCATTCGTTGCTCATCGTAGGGTAGTGATGCAGGTACCTTCACCACAAAAGCATTCCCCAGCAGTATTGTTTCTCCATCAGTGTACAACACTTGTGGCACAGGGTAAGTAGGGGTACTGGTTTCTGTACTAAGCCCTAGCCATAGTTCTTTTACTTCTGGTACAGTATATACAAACAAAGGATCTTCATATAGCCCATCCTCAATGTAGATGCCTCGTCCCACAGGGTCAAATAGATCATTTAATGCGGCTGTCAAATACACCACCTGACCGTTGTGTGCAACTTGATACAGATTACTATTTCTGCGCTCACCAAATTGAATATACATCCATTTTATGGGTGCTATTAAACATCGCACCCATGCTACAGTTCTCATTTTCCTCAGTCGCACAGGTAACAACTGATAGCATAGTGTATCATAATAAACATCAAACAAACTCATAGAAATATAGATTTAGGTACTAGCAAAAAGTGAATAACAGTATCCAGGATACTATGCAGCACTGTAGGCTGTGTAAACAATATTGGCATTAAAATATGCCTCATCCAGTGCCATATAACCCGCATCTGGCGTGTATCTTACCGTGATAGGCACAAAAGGTGTAGCTGCATAGTTTGCTTGAGCGCTCATCACACTTCCTATCTCCACACCGTCTATAGCTTGAAGTGCACCTATGAGGTTATTCAATACAAACACCCCGTTAAATGGCAAATTGGCTAAAAATCTATTTACTGCATCCAGTACAGGTGTACTAGATGTGCCATCTATCCTTGCGCCGGTGCTGGTCAATACTAGAGGGTCGTAATACACAGATAACACGAGCTGTAGAGTATCTGGATTGCTACTGGTAAGCTGTAGCCGTACACCTGCATCTTTTATGCGGTTCATATAGCCACTAAATGCTGCCAATTCACCTGTTGTTAGCGCTTCCAGTGTGCCAGCATTGCTCTTAGCTACTTTAATTCTTACCAGATTAGATAGCTCCACGGCCGCTGCATGTTTTATGATCATTACCAAAGGGTCTACCGAAGTGTCAGTATAGGTGTCGCTATCATCAGGTAATGTTTCGCCTAGCTGAAACAATTTGGCTTTATATACATACCATTGCAGAGAGTGTGGTTTTTGTGTAGCTATCAGTTGTTCCACTTCTGTTTTGTGATAGTCAAATAGGTTTTCCAGCGTCCAAATGCAAATAGCTACTATATACGTCCATAGTCGCCACACAGCCACTTTGCTGTCACTCCATGTATATGCACTCAGTGTAGGGTCTGTTTGTTTCACATCTATTATTTGTTGCTGTATCTGATTTATTGTTCTTGCCATTATAGTAGTTGTTTTTTGTTTTAGAGTACTTTAATCACCATCGTCCTTGCAGATGAGGGGTAAGGGTAGGGTGGTGTAGTAAATGGGAAGTAATAGATTGTTTCAATACCTATTGTATGCACACCTATACCCAGTGTCACCAGTATGATGTCTGCATTCAGAGGGTCTTCTGGGTCAGGTATTCCATCGGCTGCTGCACCTAGCCACACCATGCTGTAGTCGCGCATATTTACAGTGGCAATTGCGGCATGCATCCTTGTCAGCCTCAATGTAACACCAGCAACCGAAGCACTAATTTTTTCCAATACTATATCACCTATGAAATCTTCTATCACCGTATGTGACGTATTGTCTAGCAATGAGAGTGGTGCAGCATAAGCCATATTTCCGTCAATATCTTTGAATGTGCCGCTCACGGGCATCGTTGCCAAAGAACTCCACACTAGCATATAACCGAGTCCTACTGTCCATGGCAACACATACGGAATAGATAGATCAGACATTGGTCTTGATCCCGCGGCAGGTGCCGATTCTGGAGTAAGTCCCGATAAGTGACGCTCTTCCGTTGAGTAGTACAATCTGTTGTCTGATAAAGACTCATCTGCAAGCGGATATACATTTACAAAATCGGGCAGCCCCACAAAATCGAATGAATAGTATCCCAAAACATGAGGATTGCCTATTACATTCGTCACTACTTGCATTGCTGGTTTCAGTACTATTATATAATCAGGAACATGATGTGCAACAGTACCAATAACTATTTTATTCCTCCGCAGGTACAGCACATTATCTTCTTGCTTTTGTGTGCTATCCACTTCCGGCATTATTACCTCTTCTCCTGTTGACGGTTGATAGCTAATACCAATGTTGTTTGCTGTGCACACTGCTATTGCTGCCTCCAAGGTGCCATATTCTGTAGCCACCATATCTAGCAAACTCTGATTGGGAGCTGCTTTTACCTTTTTCCACATTGGCTTTTATTTTCAATCTCTTGTTTACAAACACATACTATCAGTACACAGCATCACTATTTATCGTGCCATTTGGCAACAACGTTACTTTTCTAATCTCCATGCCGTCTCTGGTATACTCAATATTTACGGCTCTTATCAGTCCCTGATAATGTTCATCATCCAGGTAACTAAACGCATTTACACAAAGTGTTGGATTCTCTTTAAAGTCACCTTTGCCATTCAGCAGCAACTGTTGTTGGTGCTGTGCTGTACTTTCTTCTACACTAAAGTCACCTGCTGTTATTTTCAAGTCTTCGTCATCACTCAGACCCACATCTATCATTTGTTTTGCCATCACTATTAGGGTTTATGCACTCAGCAAATTACTGAGCCTAGTAACAATAGTATTGAATGTTGCCGCATTAACAGGCACTCCACTAGGTCCCGCTGGAGTGGGTACTGTAATAAGCGTAATTGCTGTTATCAGGTCATTGAGTATCGCATGTAGGCTTTCACTCGCAGTGGCTATTTTTATCACACTTTCCACGTCTATCACTGTGTTACCGCTTTCCATTTTCACACCATTCTCACTTATTGTACAAGCTGTGTTTGTTATCGTTACCAACACCTTTGTTATTTCACTAGGCTTCAATAGTATCCAGTTTCCAGGTCCATCCACACTACCTATTACCACATGGCTACCCTCTTTAGGAACTACCACAATAGCATCTGTAGCAACGCTTGCAGCTCCCAGCAAAACACCGTCTATTGTGCCTTCTTGACCGTCAGGTTGCACAGATATGGTTTGGTTCCCTTCATCCACACTACCAGCCACTACAGTTCCGCTCATTATTTCATAAGGTTGCCTAGTCAATGCCCTAATTCCTTCCGATATCTTCACTGAGTTTTTCGTCATAATGATTTGTTGTTTTATTTCATCGTTTCAAATCTCGGTCCCAATTCAATTTTTCTTCTAGCACCATTTATCCCAAAAGTCACCTCAGTACTTTCTATCAAATGCACGCCATCCATTTCTGGTACGTTACTATTCGCTATTTTCACACTTCTTCCTGGTGCAGCATAGGGCTGTAGAAATGCAGTAAAATTTCCCTCATACCCTTTGTAATTATTCCTGATCGCTTTCTCGTCGGCCAGTTCGGCCAAATTTTTTTCTTGCAGGATCTGATTCAGAATAGCAGTTTCTTTCGTTACACCACCCCACCTATTCACAGATACACCCGTTAGCACATCTCCTGTACTGCTTTTCCGTTTATATTCCACAATAACTGCTTTCACATTGCTTGCATGCTCCTCAAGCGTATTTTCTTTCAGTGTATTATAGCCTATTCTATACCCTACAGTTTCATCATTGCTAATGGGAATACCAGAGGTATAATCGCTATAGAGCAAGCCACACCACAATTCATATGGTTTTATGAAAAAGCAGCATAGATTATTCTTGGTGGCACGTATCAATTCGTTTATTATCTCCATGCCACTCGCTGAGGTACTACAGGTGTTTAAAACAGGCATGTCCACAGCACAACTCACTTTTATAGATTTTTTTCCTGTTGTTTTTGATACCGCTAACTGCATCAGTTCTTTTACTGTAGTTTTCCCAGGCTGCACTCCTGGCACATTTTGGCGCAGTAGATAACTAGCCCCTTCACATACTATCTGCATAGGCGTCCCGTGTTTACTGCTTACTACATAGCCTTCAAACTCAGTTCTCATTTCGCCATTATAACCCAGTTGTATGCGTACTTCACTCCCCGTTACTATTTGTGTAGCTGTCACTATCTTTTTAGGAGTGGTTCTGCCCATTTCTTGCATATAAGCCATAGCCGGAACTTCAATAATAGCGGTTTCTATCAGGCTGTGTACGGTCCTTTTTATTACCACATTCTGTACCCCCTCAAATCTTAAATCACCTATCGAAATATCGCTCCTTAGTACAAACATTGTTATATCGTTATTAGGTTAAAGGCTTCGTCACTAAGAAGTTTTAGCTCATAGGCTCTTATGTTTTTCACGCCAGTCACTACAGGTAGTTTCAGCTCACTCATCACCACTTTATCACTGCCATTTCTATTTGGGCGCAGTAAGAAAATATCAGTCAATGGACACTCTATAGACAACGCAAGATTCTGCTCGTATATCGACCTTAATGTGGACATACTTTCCTCTGGAAACTCATTGTTTGCACCTACTATAAAACCCTTTATGGTTATAACATAATCTTGTGCGCCTATTAACTCCTTTACAGTCCCATTCCTCCCTGCCAGTGCCGTTTCTATTATTGTTTTCTTACACTCTATAGATATTACAGGGTATGGCAAATTCCATCGTTTTAAGGTCGAATCGTCATTTGATTCGGAAGTCCTTCCGCCATCGTCAGGATATATAAGCGTTACAGGCATGTAGTATTCTACACCACTAGCGTCTGTAGCATAGTATGCCGATCCACCTACCCCTTGTTCCTTTCTATCATTTCTACCTGTAACCTTCTCAAATTTTGGTTCTAAAGCCAGGGTCTTATAACCAAACGTTTGCTCAAATAGGGTTGCAAGACTTAGTGATATTTCAGCCATAGTTAGTTTTAATTTGCACTATTTAGTATTTCTAGCAGCACTTCTTCTACTGCCTTTTTCAGTTCACCCACGCCTTCTCTATTATTACCCACATGCACTGTAAAGTGCTCTATCATTGGTCTGTTAAGATTTATGATAATTGCTTTTTTCCGGGTTTCAGATTCAGTTCTATATATAGGTCCCTCGCCCAATAAATAATCAACATCAGTTTTGTTATTTTCTCTCTTATTAGAAGTATTGTAATGCCCAGCAAATGTGGACCGTTCTGTTAGCTGTGCCATTTCTGCGATTTTTGTATGCTGCAAATGGCCATAATTTTTAGCTGCTACACCACGATAATCTGCTTCAACTAAGCCACCACCAATACTAGTTTGACCAGCACTTATCAGAGCACTATTTTCAGGCGTCATATTATGCCATAAACCACCTGAAATAGTATACTCAATTTCGCTGGTTTTAGTTCCAATTGATGGCGCATGCAGTACATTGTCTCTTGTGGATAGTTTAGGTTCTTTACCGTGGTAATATGCTTGAACTATGTATTTTTGACTGATTGCATCTTGCGGATTTACGCTCATATATCTAGCAGGTATAGTTATAGGGCTAACTACGTTTACTCGTTCGTATACTTCTGTCAAACCGTCTGAAATGGCATCTGCATTCCTTTCCGGTATGATGCCTGTTTTGCCGTATTGATTCCATTGGCTTTTCACACTGGCAGCAGGTCTTATTTGTCGCCAATCTAGTTCATTACGATATCCAGATACTTGTGCCGCAATTGCTCCTGTTTCTTGTGAGCCCCATCCAGTTAACACCGATGTTGTTCCTGTTGTCGCTGCAGCTGTATGCATTGATAACGCTCTGTTTACTCTCGGTCCAATCCATTCATGATCACCTATACTTGTTGCTAAATTCCCAGTAGTTGTCACCACATCAGCAAATTTTTCAATACCGCTGTTTGTAGTCTTAAGCACATCAGTCAGCATCCCCACAGCCTTAGCTGTTTCTCCCACACTAGCTAGCAGCCCATTAGTTACATCTAGCTCCTTTTCATTACTATTTGCAGCCATTATACTTGGTTCATACTTGCTATTGTTCGGGAGGAAGGTCACATATTCTCCTATGCCTTTGGTTCTCGTCTCACTTGCTGTTCTCTTATGTTTCGTTTCGGCACTACCTGTTGTTTCCTCAATTGCATTTTTTCCAAACACATGTAGCGTCTGCACACTATCCCTCATTACAGATACCCACTCACCTATCACTGCCACCAATTCATTTAATTTACTATCTACCCGCATCAGTATACTGTTTGTCTCATACAAACTCTGAAACCTCATTGCGTTTTCTACACCCTCTATTATTGCATTCATACGTTCGTTTTCTTTGTCGGTAGTAATTCTTTTCACACATCAGGCTTCCAGTACTGTAGGTTGCGGATATCTGTTTTGCTCAGCCTCACTATTTTTCTCTTCTTTGCTCGTGTGCTCTTATGTATTCTAGATGAGCTATTTTCTGAGCAAACGCTTCATCACTCATTTCTTTATGGTTTACGCCCGGCAGGTAATATTCTATCAGCGTTTCTAGGTATCCTATGGAGTCGTGTGCCGGACCACCACACAACTCCGCTATAAGTTTACCAAACGTGCTTTTTTCCCGTCAAGTTTCACTTTTAGTTCCTGACAAATCCCGATAAACATTTGATCATCTTTCAGTACTTCTTCACTACCTCCTATATAGGTAACGTTTGCTAGCTCCTCAAACACCGCTAGTGCTCTTTCTTTGTCTGCCTTTGTCAGTGCGCAGTTCAGCTCATGCCTACCTGGGTTTTTAAAGTAAGCCACATGTCCGCCCACCTCTACAGCATATATCCCATACTGGTGTTTCTGCTTCCATTCCTCTATTTGTGCAGCACTAGCTTGTCCTTTCAGTTCTGTTGTTTCAGTTGTCATTTTTTTGTTTTAAGTTTTTTGGGATTTGGAATTTGTTTTTTGGAATTTGTTTTTTGTTTTTTGTTTTTTGGAATTTGGATTTCCCCCTACTCAGTTATCAGTTTCATAAACACAATAGGCAGTGTCACATCCATACTTTTCGCTCCTTGCTCCCACCCTTTCTCAAACTCTTTTATTTCCACTCCAATTAAGGTGTCTGTTTGCAGCGCTCTGGTCCCTTTTGCTTTGTAGGTTACCACCACATCAAACTGTAAGTCCAGCACATCGTCTCCCCCAGCCGCTATGGCAGCTCTGTTCATGTCGTCCAGTGCG
>JBIKKS010000083.1:0-7462 GCA_044360235.1 Flavipsychrobacter sp.
TCACCATATCAAACGCTCTTTCGGCCACTATGGTGCCTATCATCTTGTGAGCAGGCATTTTTTCATACTTTGCCAGTACGGTACACTTTGCTACTTCGCCGGCTCTGGGCAGTGCCAGATTAGCTATGTAACCTATCAGTACGGCAAAGGTTGTGTTGGCAAGAGAAGGACGCAGGTCTACACTATCCAGCAGGTATCGCCAGCGCACAGCTCTGAAAAAATGGGAGAGAAAACCTATGATAAAAACAGGAATTAGATACCAAATGTTGGCACTAGTTATTGCATCTATAAGCTCTGTACGCTCTTTAGGACTCAGCGGATGTATGAGCTGATACACTATCCATATACCTAACCCCAGAAATAGTACATACTGTAATATGGTCAGGAAGGTTTTCTTCATAATTTATAAAGGTACTAAGAACAGTGTTTACTAATTATTAAAATACCAAAACCTAACACTTCATTATAAATAACTAGTGATGCGGTAAGATAGACACAAAGGTAATTTTAAATATGAAGCTATATACTACAGGCTATATACGGAACAGACATCTGTACATAGGTATTGAACCCATGCCAGCCACATATGCCACAGTGCTACCCAGCTACTACCAGTAGCCGCCACGATGCTGGCGGGGCATAGCACCATGTTTGTGCCAAAAGTGGTTGCGCTGTTTGGCTTTTATGTATTTATTGCTCTTGTACACCTTGGCACGATAAACAGTGCGACCGCAACTGCTTGCTACCATCAGTAATACCAGTGCTACGACTACAGTAATTGTGTTTTTCATAACTATCGGTATGCAAAATACTTTTTTATTTAGTACTCAGGTAGTAAATCTGGTACTTTTTTATGATTGTCGGGTCTTCCATTCTGCTTTCAGCAGGCCTGTCACTACCAGGTCTTCTACCATTCCATTGCGCAGCACCCGCTGGCGCAGTACACCTTCTACCCTAAATCCCAGCAGCTCCGCTATTGCCGCACTACGCTTGTTGGCGGGCACAAAATGTATTTCTATCTTATTTAGCCCTATAGTACCAAACAGATATTCCAGCAGCCCACGCGCACTAGCCTTCACTATACCTTTGCCTTCATAGTCTTTGCTTATCCAGTAGCCTATCTGTGCTACCCCGGTTTGCTGGTTCCATTCGTGCATACCTATACCACCTACTATGACATTGTGGTAGAAAATACCAAGCGCCAGAGCCTCCTGATTGTGGCGTTGCTGCTGAGCTTGCTGTATAAACTCCAGCGAGTGTTCTGCACGAGTAGTCTTGGCCACCCAGTTGAGCCAGGGGGTCAGGTGCTGCCGCGAAGCATGTATGGTATCAAACAACTGCTGAAACTCATCTACTTCGAATGCCCGCAGCAGCAGTTGCTCATTGATGTATATAGTAGCCACCCCTGCTAGTGTTTTTTACAAATGTTTGTTGCCGTATACTTTCTCCCACAGCTCAGGTATGCGCTTCACCCACGCCATTTCCCTCATTTTGGGTTTTGCCTCTCCCACTGGTGACCCGAAGTACGCCTTACCGCCATCGAGGCTAGCAGGCACACCACTCTGCGCCATCACTATTGCACCCTTGCCTATGGTCAGGGCTTTGCTCACCCCTACTTGGCCCCACAGTATCACTTCATCTTCAATAATGGCCTTGCCACCTATACCTACCTGTGCTGCAAACAAGCAGTTTTTGCCTATTACCGCTCCATGGCCTACGTGTATGTGGTTATCGAGTTTGGTACCAGCACCTATTATGGTATCGCCACTCACGCCCTTATCTATGGTACAGCCAGCACCTATTTCCACATTGTCTTCTATTATTACTCTGCCGCAGCTCTCCATTTTGTCATACTGCATTTCGCGGTCGCGTCTGCGCTTGAAGTAGAATGCATCTGCGCCTAAGACACTTCCAGCATGTATAATCACATTATCGCCGATTATAGTATGGTCATATATGGTCACATTGGGGTGTATGAGGCAGTTATTGCCTATACGTACATTATTGCCTACAAACACACCCGGCTGTAAATGTGTGCCCTCACCTATCACAGCACTGTCGCTTATCATTTGGTGAGCAGGCTGAAAGGGTCGAAAACGTTTCACCAGTTTCACATATGCTGTAAAAGGTTCGTCTGTTACCAACAGGGTTTTACCCTCTGGGCAGGGCACTTCTTTGTTGATGATGATAATAGTAGCTGCCGAATTAAGGCTAGCACCATAGTATTTTTCAAAATCTACAAACGAAATATCCCCGTTTGTTACTTTGTGTATCTCGTTGATACCTGTGGCCTCTTGCGTATCGTTGCCCACTAGCCTTGCTCCTGTATATTCGGCTACCCACTGCACAGGTACCGGTGATTCAAACTTCATGTATCGCTTGTTTGACAACAAAAATACAATACTAACAGCATCATATACACCACTAAAAAAGAAACAATATTATACTATGTCTTTATTCTCAGAATTTCTCCTCTGCCCCCAGCCCAAACAAAGCATAGTCGTATACTGCTGGGTCGGTGGGCTGAAGTAGGCGCAGTTGTTGGGTGAGTGTAGTTGCGTTTTTCCAGTCGGCTTTTATGGTGGGTATGAGCTCTAGCCGGTGTGCTACTCTAGCCACATGCACATCTAGCGGGCATATTAGCTGACTGCTGTTTATCTTATTCCATATCCCGAAGTCTACCCCGTTTTTATCCTTGCGTACCATCCATCGCAGGTACATATTCAGGCGTTTGCAGGCCGAGTTGCGGAGTGGTGTAGCCAAGTGTTTGCGAGTGCGCTCGGGGTGCTCGCCAGCAAAAAAGTACTCGTGAAAATGAATGAGTGCCTGCTCTACCGTACTACCATCACATTTTTTTCCTGGCACAAAGGCATCTTCTAGCGTATTGCTCACCTTGTAATGCTGCTGCAATACCCACATAAAGTAGAGCAGGTCGGTAGCGTTGAATGTGCGGTGTACAAACTGCACAAAAGGTTTCAGATCGGTTTCCTGGTGTTGTGTCACAAACTGATAGGGAGCATTGTCCATCCAGCCCATTAGTTTACGGCAATTATTAATGATGGTGGTTCTCTGCCCCCAGGCCAGTGTAGCAGCAAACAAGCCCGATATCTCCATATCCTGCTTCAGCGTGAAGCTATGCGGTATACATATAGGGTCAGCAGGTATAAATTCAGGTCTGTTGTAGAGTTTTGCCTTTGCGTCCAGAAATTGTTTGAGGTTGGTATTCACGAGGAAGTAAAAATACAGCAATGAATCACTTTTTGCTCCATTTATTTAAAGCCTGAATCGGCATTGCATTACAATCATACAGACAATCTCTATTTTAGTATGCTGATTTTAAGAAAAATTTCCCTACCCCTCCATCTTCCTGTTAGCCAGTTGTTTCAGGTTGGCAATAGATATAAACCTGAACAAAAACATAGAGGCTACACACAGCATACCAAATAGCAAGAGTTGCCAATACCAGGCCAGTGGTGTTGTTACAGTTACTACGGCATACCCCAGCCCACATGCCCATACTATATAGCCTATGTGTGCCAGCACCCAACGTATATTCACCGGTAGCTTTATGATGCGCACTGCATATACCAGAAATGCTATAGCCAGTAACGATTGTGTAGCCACAGATGTGACAGCCCCACCCAATGCATTGTAGCGGGGTATGAGGTAGTAGTTTAGCCCTAGGTTGAACAACACCCCTACTATGGCTATGCCATTGAGGGTGCGCAGGCTGCCATTAGCGGTGAGTAGTGTTGAATATACATACATAAGACACCATGCCGGAAAAGACAACATAAGGCAAGAGAACACCCAACGATAGCTCTCTGCCTCTGTAGCATACAGCACGTTTTTGTGGTAGAGCAGGTACATGATATCGCCCCCAAAGAATATCCCCCCTATTGCCACCATTACCGCAAAGGGCACCATCATGTTTACACACAGCTTCACTATGGGTTGCACATCGGTTTTGCGGGCCAGCATATTCCCAAACATGGGCAGCAGCATAGTGGCAAACATGAGCCCTAGTATGTTGGCCATATCTAGCAAGCGGAAAGCTGCCACCCATATACTGGCTTGTGCCTTGCCATCGGCACACATACGCTCTATCATTATAGAGTCAGCACGGTTGTACACCGACATTAGAAAAATGAGCATTGCATACGGAAGGCTGTTTTTCATTACCCCCAGTATCTCTGGTATGCTGAACGAGAACCTAAGGCGCACCTTGCCTATCTGCCGCAGCACCATATACCCCGCTACTGCTGCTATAAAGTAGCTGACTATCTGGGCGAATACAAACCATTGTATCTTGAAAATACTGGCTGTAGCCGGGTATAGGAGCAGAAACCCACAAATGAGTATCATTAGTAGCCTGTCTGTGATAGAAAGGAGGGCATCAGTTTTGAAACGCTGCAAGGCTGCCACATTACTCCTTACAAACGATACCAGTGCATTCATAGAGTGTATAAGCAATATGCCCAGCAGTAGTGCCAGCTCCCACCCTCTGTAGCCCAATATGTAACCCCATATATAGGCCACCACCATATACACCCCCATCAGTACCAACCTGGCAGAAAGCATAGAAGGAAACAACTGAGGCAATCGGTCAGGGTGCTGGGATATGGTGCGGGTATTGTAGCTACTAATACCAAAATCCAGTATTGTTTGGAAAATGATACCCAAACTAAAGAGTGCCTGATAGGTGCCGTAAGATGCAGGAGAAACCGTGTTTTGTACTGTTCTGTCTATAAAAAGCACCCATATTGGCTTCACTAGCAGGTTGACTGCTATGATGAAAAGGATATTTTTTACAAAAAAGCGCTGCATTCCTATAATTAACGATGGATAAAGCCGTAAAAGTATATTTTTGTCGGCATAAGGTATGCGTATAGCTGTAAATACACGGTTACTGCTTAAGGGCAAGCTGGAAGGTATAGGTTGGTTTACTTATCAGACATTGATACACATGGTCAGGCAACATCCTGAGCATGAGTTCTATTTCTTTTTCGATCGTCCTTACGATCCACAATTTGTTTTTGCGCCTAATGTCACCCCGGTAGTAGTGCATCCTCAGGCTCGCCACCCTGTTTTGTTCTATATGTGGTTCGAGTGGAGCATACCCTTTATGCTGCGCAAGTATAAAATAGACCTCTTTTTGTCGCCTGACGGCTATATGTCGCTGAGCACAAAGGTGCCCACCTGTTTGGTGATTCACGATTTGGCGTTTGAGCATTATCCTGAGCATTTTGTACTGAGCCATAAACTCTACTGGCGGCATTACTCGCCATTGTTTGCACGTAAGGCCAAACGGATAGCCACTGTATCTACCTTCTCCAAAGATGATATAGCTGCACGCTATGGCATACTGCCCCAAAACATAGACGTAGTGTATAATGGTGCCCACGAAGAGTATGTACCACTTACACCTACCAAACGTGAAGAAGTAAAGAATAAGTATGCAGAAGGGTGTGAATATTTTGTTTTTGCAGGCGCACTACACCCCCGCAAAAACATAGTAAATCTGCTGAAAGCTTTTGTAGCCTTCAAAAAGCGCCAGCGCACCAATATGAAACTGGTGATAGCTGGCAGACCTGCATGGAAGTATGAAGAAGTAGAAGAAATGCGCCTTACCATGCCTTACAAAGAAGATGTGAAGTGGGTGGGCTATATGAATGTAGACGAACTATCTGATGTAATAGGTGGGGCGTATGCATTGCTCTACGCATCACTGTTCGAAGGTTTTGGTATACCTATACTAGAGGCTTTGCAGTGCGATGTGCCGGCTATAGTGAGCAACACATCATCAATGCCCGAGGTAGCTGGCGATGCTGCTCTATTAGTAGACCCTACCGACCCCGAAGACATAGCCACCAAAATGCACACGCTATACAAAGACGAATCGCTGCGCAAACAACTTGTAGCCAATGCAAGGGTGCAAATAAAAAAATTCAGCTGGCAATCGTCGTCCGATAAGTTGTGGGCGTGCATGATGAACTGTGTAAAAAAATAACCAGATACTTTTTCTTTCCCCATAAAATAGCCACATGAACGACCAGATACTACAAGAAATGGCTGTGGCGCTGGAAAGCGAATGGCAGCTTCAAGCGCCGCAACTGCTGAATGAAGAGGCTATCGTAGCACTACTTACCGAGAAAATATTGGGCATTATTCAGCAGGGACCAGATGCTTTTTACCGACTGATGTACCGCATAGACATACCCGAAAAAAGACTGGCTAAAGTACTGGGCAAGGAAGATACCGCACAGCAGATAGCACAACTGGTATATAACCGGCAACTGGAAAAAATAACCAGCCGCCACCTACACCGGCAACAGCCCGGCGATATAGACCCTGATATGAAGTGGTAATATACTCTTTGCATCACTTCTGGTCTGCGTTGTTTACTTTTGACCAGTAGTACCTATTATCACACATTATGCTGAAACCACTTAAAACATTCTGGGAACTGCTCAAAGAGACTAGCAATGAGTTTGGCGATGACCATGCGTCCAAGCTGAGCGCATCACTGGCATACTATACTATATTCTCTATAGGGCCTTTGCTGCTGGTGATCATACATGTAATAGGTATCTTCTACAAAAAGAAAGAAGCTGCTAATGAACTGGTTTTTGACCGCATAGCACAAATAATTGGCCCTACCAGTACTGACCAGCTAAAGAGCATACTAGATAATATAGACAACACTAACAACAGCACCCTATTTGGTATAATAGGTATTCTGGTGTTTATCTATAGCTCCACGAGCATATTCACTGAAATGCAGAGCTCTATCAACTACTTGTGGTCAGTAAAAGCTATGCCTAAAAGAGGCTGGCTCAAGCATATTACAGACCGGCTGTTGTCATTTTTGCTTATTATTGGTGCAGGCATACTACTCATTGCATCGCTTGTGCTGAATGTGATAGTAGATACCATAACCGGACAAATAGAGCGATTTCACTATCTGGAGCAATACCTGGGTGGTCTCAATTTTGTGCTTATTGCTGCCATTAATACCGGTGTACTTTTTGTAATAGTTACCTTTTTGTTTGGTGTCATTTTCAAAGTCTTGCCAGATGCTAGTATTCATTGGAAAGATGTAACGATAGGTGCTGCTTTTACTGGTGTTCTATTTATCATAGGCAAGTTTCTTATCACTTGGTATCTCACTAGCTCCAAACTTATTACTGCATATGGCGCAGCGGCATCGCTTATCATACTGCTATCGTGGATCTATTATTCTGCCCTTATCGTTTATTTTGGTGCCGAGTTTACAGATGTATACGCACGCAAATGTGGTAGAGGGGTGAAGGTGAAGAAGAATGCGGTTTTTGTGTTAAAGCGAGATGCCAAAGAATTGCCCAGCCTGAAGACACACGTTACAGAAGATTTAGGATAGTCATGTACAGGTTATATTATTGAATAGGGGTGCTACAAAAACTGCAGCACCCCTATTTTATTT
>JBIKKS010000192.1:0-4993 GCA_044360235.1 Flavipsychrobacter sp.
TTGGCTGTAAGGTTATTTTTAAATGCCGCATCAAACCCAATCAACGGATTGAATGCTTGTGTCAGCGTAACGTTTGGCACCTGATAATAGGGTATGTAGTTAGTCGAGTTAGAATCTATAAACGATGGGAAACCCAGCCCAAACAAGTCACCAAACAACAACGATGAGTTAAAGCTATTCATAGCCACCGTACCTGAGTAGGCATGGTTTACTACAAAGTTGGTCATTATTTTAGAGAATACAGGTAGTTTGCTCAATCCATTGTAGGTTACACGCCAGTTGGGCATAGGGGTAAAGTATCTGAAAGGATTGTCACGTACACGCTCATTTTTATAGTCTACAAGTGCAGATGTTTGTGCATCCTTGCCAGTATACGCTGCTAGGAACGAGGGTATCAATACATCTTGCGAAAAAGGTCCGTATCCTTTTGTATACCCCGGATTGTATGGGTCAGGCAATCCATTGGTGTATGGGTTGCTTGTACCCAGCCTTCTAGATATTATTTGCCTGTTGGCAAGGAATGTATTGTATATCTCAGAGTTTACTCTGGTATCCTTAAACATACTGCTGGTGGAGATATACGTCATATTAAACGACCCAGTCTGATATGGAGTAAGGTGCTCAAAGCCACCATTACCTACATTGGCAAACAGTTCGCTATAAGCCTTGCTGAAGGTTTGTGTCAACGTAAGGTCTACCCTGAAGGACTTATGAGGCAACAATGTGGCCTGTGCATTCAGGTTGCGCGAGTATGTTTGCTGGAACTGCCCGTTAAACAATGTATCGCTAGATATACGACCGGCATTAGCTTCACTTTCCAGCCATGCTTTGTCAGGCTGGTATCCGTACACAAAGTTGAATCCTGGTGCGCCAGAAGAGTTGTTAATGCCCATTATTCGGGTACTGTCCATATAGCCAGGCAACACTGTACCCTGAGTCTGAGATACATTGATAGTAACCCTGTTCAGTATCGTTAATGCATGACCTATTACATGCTCCGCAGGGCTCAAAAATATTGGTCTATTGCGTTTAGCTTTACGAGCTATTTTTTTATCCGCCTTTTTTCTTTTTTTGGCTGCTACAGCTTTTTCTCTATCCAGGTCTTTTTGTAGCTCTACCAGAGAGTCTAGTTGTTTGTCTGTTAGGGTAGCGGTGTTGAGTGCAGGGAAGGTTGCCTTCAGTCGGTCTAGCGGTGTTTCGGCAGCTTTTACACTATCTTCTTTGTCTCTCTTGTCTTTTTTACTTCCTCCCTTGTCATCACCTTTAGGGTCGTCACCACCACCTTCAGGGCGTAGATCCTCATCTTCGCCTTCGCCACGTTTACCACCTGGCAACCGCATGCCTCCACCTTTTCTCAGGTCTACTGGTGCCGATTTGTTATCGCCAGATTTTGTTGCCTTACCTCTTCTTGGCTCACCTGGTTTTCTTGGTTTGGAGTTTAGAGCTTTAAGCCACTTCGATTTGTTGTAGAGTTGGGTCATGTTGAACTCTCCAGTGATGTTTGATGTCTGGGTATTACCTAATGTATTACCCTGTGCATAGGCGATAGGTGGTGCAGTTGTCCAAGAGTAGTTTGCAGAATACCCCACGCGTGCACTCATCCAGTCGGTAAGTGGCAATTTTGAAAGAGGCACATTGTAAGTGCTATTAAATGTCTGGTTGTAGGTGTTGTTTTTGCCCAGTCTTCTCAGATTGTCAAACAATGTATCTCTTTTGGGGGCATTATCTACCCTGCCATATGGCTCGTCTATCCTCGATACATTGGTTGCCGAAAAGTCTATTGATAATGACTTCATCAATTCCCACCTTAGCGAGTAGGTTCTGTTCCAGGTAAAGTTTTTGAAGAAAGTAGGTTGTATTCGGTAGCCGCTTCCATCATCTATATTGCGTATCTGTGTTTCTTGTGTCAGCCTATTCAGGTCATTGCGCATATTAAATGCCGATGGCAAAGGATTGAAATTAAAATCTCTTACTAGTCCCAACCATTTAGACTTTGATTTAAATGCCCTTTTGAATGGTTCTATCGGTTTAGACTTTATGCTGTATGTGTACCCCACACCATATCGCTGTGTGGTTATCTTGTCATATTCCAGCACAGGGTTGCGCTTCAGCTGATTGTTGTAGGCATACGTGAAGTCAAAGTTCTTTATACTCCATATCATGCGCTTATTATTAGGCTTAGTAGGGTTGCCTTGTATGCGCACGTTCGTAAGGTTCATACTAGTTATAGACGTTAAGTCCTGCGAAGCTCTTCTTATCGAGTCTCTGGCACGGGCATCTTTGGCAGTATTCAGCTCATCTGTAAGTAACACATCTTGGTCAAAAGGATTGTATTTTGGAGTGCTCACATTCTGAGTATATCCCACAAACAATGGTAACTGTACACCCCAGTTCTTAGGCATCAGTTTGCCTAGTGCCAGATTGGTAGAGGTATTGTACTGATAGTATTTATCCTGAAAGCGTTGTTGTATTTTCTGGTCTATGTTGCCATAGCCTGCTGTATGCATGCTACCAGACAGGTTCACATTGCCAAGGTCAGCCAGTTGCACAGATACCTTACCTGCAGCTGCATAACCCGCTTGGTCGTTAGTTCCAGATATACGCATCTCGTCAAACCATACTTCTATGCATTTTGCTAGTCCATCATCGCCAGGTGTTTTATTGCTTTTTTTAGGGTTTACCAATCCCAGCATTATATTTTTAGAGCCTCCTATGTTGGGGTTACCTGTTATTACTATCGTATTGCCTTTCGAGTCTTTTGTTTCGTAGGGTATGTGACTGGGCCAGCCTTTAGCATCACGTTCTTTTTTTGCATCTACCAGTTCTTGCAGTTTTATATTCACGTTATTAGCTGCAGGCCATATAAGGTCGTCTCTGTTTATGCTTACTCCGGGTGTTGTAATAGTAAGTGGTGTGCGATACTCATAAAAGTTATTGGTGAAGTCACTACCTATTCTTATGAACGCATCAACATCTGCATTTTTTACAGGCGCTTGGTCGACCATTGATTCGGCATGCAAAAACATACGCAGGTAGCTGAACTGACGCATATCTACATTCACCTCTTTAAATACTCCTCTTGCATCGCCATCTTGCAGTGCGCAGGCACGTAGCGACAGTGATTGCTCATTGAGCAATATTGGTCCCGTGCCACCAGTAGGGTTTGCACTTTGCTGACGGTTTACTCCCGGTGGTATCACATAAGGTACCGGCTCACGTGATGCGTTTTCATTCAGACTCACAGAGGTTACAGTAAAGTCTGTAAGACTTTGGTTTTGTTGTGGTAGGTTTTCGCCCGGTGTGTTTAGAGAGTAGTTGTAGTTTCTCCATTGGTTTCTGCCCATTTCCAGCGATGCAAAACGCATTATTACACTGTCTTGCCATCCAGTAAGAAACATACGAATGAAACGGATAGAACGGAAATCTGATATCCCACCCACACGGCGGTCGTAGTTCTGAATAGGTATTTTAAACTGGTACCAGCGTTCGGGAGAGGTAGTGCCATTCGGCAGCTTTACATCAAAATTACGTACACTGATAATGTTGTTTGTGCCCACCTGCATGTTGCGGTTGAAGTCGATACGATATTGAAAGTAAGACTCAGACTCATTCATGGTATTATCCCTATTGATATCCTCCGATTCTGGTATCGCAGTACCTGATGTAGAAAACGAAGAGTTGGGGTCTGTAATAGGTGAGTTGCCGTCAGGGCTATTAAAGCGTTTATAACGGGTTAGTACACTTATTTTGTCTGCATTGGGGTTGGTGCTGAATGATGAGTCTCTGTAAAATTTAAAGTTGTCATTAGCCGGGTCAGAAGCAGCCTCTGCATACGCAGGGTTGCCCGCACCGCCGTTCAGTTTTTGTTGCAGATTGGTCAGAAACCTCCCAAATACGGTCTGCTCACTTTGTTGTCCTTGCAGGCTCACATCGGCCAGCCCGTCATACCCCACATCCTGGAGTTTACGGGCAGCATTGTCATTATCAAATGCGCGGGTTATCTGCTGCTCAAATTTTGGTACATATCCCCATGCAGTAGTGTCCAGCTTACTGGGGTCAAAGGGCGATGAGATACCATTCTCAAAAAACAGCCTCGAGTCCTTCATTACATCTTCCGATACATTACCCAGATTGATGTACATAGACCCTCCGTTGGGGTTGGCCTGTGTAAGAAACGGGTCCATCACCCAAAACTGTACATACTGCACATTCGATGCTTCAAAGTCTGTATTGTCTATAGAGCGCGATATACCACCCCATCTTCTTTCAGGGTTCAGCAGTTTACCATCATTGGGGTCTATATTGGTTACATCAAAGTTGTAAGGTCCTCTGTCTTTAGGATAAAAACCAAGGTCAAAGGTATTGAGCGCTCCTTGCAGCACCACTGCAGTCTGATTCGGAAATACCTGATTCACTTGTATCATCCTTATGTAGTGCTGGTTAGAGTCATCTCTTACATAATTAGGTATCGTAGTGCCAGGGTTTACCAGTGTAGGCTCCAGCATATACCACGCCAGTCTTGCTCTGTTAAATCCATAAGCATGATTATTGGTTAGCGATGCTTCAGGAAACAATGTTTGTCCGTTTCTGTTTATAGCACCAAATGGTGTAGATGCCAGCGACCATGCCTGTGCCGGAAACTTCAGGTCATAGCTGCTACTCGTTCCCTCAAAGTCGTCTATATACACAGCACCCTCAGGGTCTAGTGCAGCTATCTGTTTCGGGTGGCCTGGCAATAGCCCAGCTACTTCCAGATTCGTATTCAGGAATGATGGTGCTGTAGAGGAGTATATGGGTAGTTTGTCTATAATGCGGGTAAGCCCTGGTACTTCTTTTTGGTAGTTGGCATCCAGCCCTATCACCGTGTTTTGTATAGGGTCATCACCAAATGTTACTTTTTGGGTAAACGGACGCTCCTTCAGGCGCATGATGGTACCCCCCAGCGTCAGGTTTTTGTCTTTATAGTAATCCAGTCGCAGCGCCATAAAGTTTT
>JBIKKS010000084.1:0-7426 GCA_044360235.1 Flavipsychrobacter sp.
AGTCACATTAACTGTCACTTCCCTTATAGCGGTACAGGTACCTATTGCATAGGTAATATTCACTGTACCAGCTGTAGCACCCACCACACCTGTTACTACACCTGTAGTAGATACTACAGTAGCACGAGCAGTATTACTACTACTCCATGTACCGCCTGTTACTGTATTGCTTAGTGTCACAGAGCTACCAGTACATACGGCTACACTTGCAGGCGTAATAGCTGCAGGAGATGTATTGACAGTTACACCTTTTATGATGAAACAACCAGTAGCAGAAATTGTGTATGTTATATTAGCAGTGCCAGGGGCTACTCCAGTTACCAATCCACCAGCACTTACAGTAGCGATAGTAGCGTTACTGCTACTCCATGTTCCGCCAGGAGTAGTATTGGTAAATGTAGCTGTGTTGCCCACACAAAGAATGGTAGGAGGTATTGGGTTGATAATATTAGGTAGCGGATTAACCGTAACTACTGCCGTAGTAGTACAACCAGTACCTAACGAATACGTGACCGTCGCAGTACCTGCAACTAAACCCGTCACTACACCAGTAGTAGCGTTAACGGTTATATTAGCAGAAGCCTCACTCCACGTACCGCCTGCTGGAGTAGATGCCAATGTCGTAGTGGAACCCTGACATACTGTTTGCGTACCTGTAATTGTTCCCGGCAAAGCGTTCACGGTCACCGTACCTACCCTCACGCATCCAGTAACGGGCAAAGTGTAGCTGATATCCGCAGTACCTGCCGATATACCCGTAACTACACCGGTTGCTGCACCTACTGTGGCTACAGCTAAGTTAGCACTTGTCCATGTACCGCCTGCAGGTGTGGAATTGAGCGTTGTAGTGAGCCCCACACACAAGGCAAGTGAACCAGTAAATGCTGTTGGCTGCGGATTAACCGTCACAACTGTCGTCTTAAAGCATGTTCCTACTGAATACGATATTGTAGCTGTACCTCCAGTTACACCTGTGACTAATCCTGTACCGGACCCCACGGTGGCAATTGCTGTGTTGCTACTACTCCAAGACCCTCCAGCAGTAGTATTTGTGAGTGTAGTAGTGGCACCTGCACACAATACTCCAGTACCAGCTATGTCTGCCAAAGAATTGATAGTAATAGAGTAAGCTATTGTATTAGTACCTGAAATAGGACACTGATCATCTTTAAACGTAACAAAAATGGTATACAAACCCGGAGCAACAGACGTAGATGTCCATGAAAAAGTTGCATCAGGATTAGGTGTACTATCATTTATTACACTGAAGGTAGCACCTGCTGGAATACCTGCTGAAGTAACCTTTATATTAAGCAATGGGTCGGGGCTTGTAGGCAAAATATGAAAACTAAATGGCCCTGTACCTGCACAAACCTGAAAAGATGTTGGGCCAGTAATAGCACCATTAACTGGAGAAGATATTACACCTGTAGGCGGTGTAACTGTACATGGCTGAACTAAAAAGGTCATTTCGCGTTGACTGGTCCCTACAACAGAGTCCCCTCTGTATTCCTTTACATTATATACTACCAGAGCAATCTGATTAAAGTTAGGATTGAAATTTACCTGACCATTTGTTGAGTTGAACGAAAAATCACCTGTAGCTACCCTGAGCGGTGTAGTAGCAGAAATTGGTGTTCCTGGCCATGCTTCGAATGCAGAAGTATAATTAACCTGAGAGCTTCCCGTGCCTATATTGCCACAGTTACTAGAAGCTACTCTACCTCTAACCAACGTAAAAACAAGGCTGTCTCCATCGGGATCTACACCTCCTGGATTATAAGTATTGGGGTTATTCAAACAAAAGTAAGGTGTAGGAGGCGCCGTAAGAACTGGACTGGAGTTATTTACAAATCTATTATCAAGTGAGTCTATCAACTGCATTACTGTCACTCCAGTAGTGTTAGTCACTGTAGACGCCCTACCTGCAGAACTTCCTCCACCCATATTTCCATTAAAAATGAAACGCCAGTTTCTCGATGTTGAGGGCAGTGTATAAGTTCCTGAGTATATATAGCGTTTCACACCGGGTATAGTACCACCAGAGCAAGTTGTAGAACCTATGCTGGCAGGGCATACTGGTGTAATCTCGGTACCAGATGTTGGAGGAACAATAGTAAGGTTGATATTGCCAACCGAAGTAGCTCCATTGTAAATACATATTTGGGGCGAAGCAACACCAAGATCGGGAGTTGCAACACCACAGTCTCCATATGCGACTAATGTGATTCGGTATGTATTGCCCGATACCCAAGCATAACTCAAATCCATACCAACTATATGGTTGGCCTTTGAAGCAATTGCCGATAACAACACAAAACATAATAATACCAAACTACGTAAATAAACAGGTAACACTTTTCTCATAAACCAGATTTTGACAACTTTTTAATAGAATCGTTATAGCAAACTAATAGTTTTCAATTACTTACACTTATCGCTAAGAAGTATAAGCGTTAAAGTTAATTTTTTTTAACCAAAACACCAACCGTATTTTCAACATCTGTTAAACACCATCTACTACTGTATGATAGCCTTAAGGAGTCTATTAACTAAAACTTAATAGACGCCTTCCTCTTTCTTGTTGATAACAATTTATACCTGTATCTGTTTTACTTATTTGTTCTTTGCTTCTGTTAACCACATATTGACTTAACTTTGACCTACAACAAACTAAAACACAAATAACTATGGCACACACACTCCCAACATTGCCTTATGGGCACGATGCATTGGAACCACATATTGACACATTGACCATGCAGATACACCATGGCAAACATCACCAAGCGTATGTAGATAACCTGAACAAAGCAATAGCTGGCACTGACAACGAAAACAAGTCGCTAGAAGAATTGATGGCTGGTATATCTGCACTCCCACCAGCTGTGCGCAACAATGGTGGCGGACACTTCAATCACTCTCTTTTCTGGTCTGTACTTACACCAGGTGGTAGCCCATTGACTGGCAACCTTGAAGCAGCGATCAACGAAACTTTTGGCTCGATTGATGCCCTTAAAGAAAAAATGAACACTGCTGGTACTACCCGTTTTGGTAGTGGCTGGGCATGGCTTTCTGTAAGTGAGGGGAAACTGGTGGTAAGCTCCACCCCAAACCAAGACAACCCACTGATGGATATAGCTGAAGTAAAGGGCACTCCAATACTAGGCATCGACGTATGGGAACATGCCTACTACCTGAAGTACCAGAACAAACGCCCAGACTATCTGAGTGCTATATGGAATGTAGTAAACTGGGATGAAGTAGCAAAAAGATATGAAGCTGCATTATAAAGTTCAGGAATAACAACATAAAAAAAGTGGTAGCATCGATATCAATGCTACCACTTTCTTATCAACATAACTTCAAAAAATTATTACTCAGGTACTACCAGTCTGAAACCGTTGCCATGGATATTTACTATTTCCACAGTGCTATCCTCCCTGAGGTATTTACGTAGTTTGGCAATATATACATCCATACTACGACCATTAAAGTAAGTATCGCTACCCCATATCCGCTTCAATGCGGTTTCACGTGGCAAAAGATCATTTTTGTATTCGCACAGCATCAATAGCAGTTCATTCTCTTTAGGTGACAATGTGCTTGACTGATCGCCATGCTTCAGTGTACGCAACTTACTATTGAAATGGTAACCACCTACAATAAATTCTATTTGTGAGTGGTTTTTTTCGTGCATTTCCTGATTGCGTTTCAGGATAGCTTTTATTTTATGCAACAACACCTCACTATCAAATGGTTTGGTGATATAATCATCTGCACCTAACTTATAGCCCGTTAGTATATCGTCTTTCATACTTTTTGCAGATAAGAAAAACAATGGCACATCAGGGTCTACATTACGTATTTCCTCAGCTAGTGTAAATCCATCCATATTAGGCATCATCACATCCAGCAGACAAACATCAAAACGCTCTCTGCGGAAAGCTGCTAAACCCAGTATACCATCTCTGGCCAGTTCTACTACAAAATCATTTAATTCCAGATAGCTTTTCAGTACATGACCGAAGTTGGTATCATCTTCAACCAACAGTATTTTATTTTTTTCCTTTTCCATGTTGCTAATTGTTTATCAAATGTAATACCTTAAAGATATTGTAATGTACAATATTTTGTTAAGTCGGCATAGTTTAACTATCACTAAATTAGAAACTATCACTAATTCAAATTAGGATACTTAATGTAGCCATGTGTGTAGCTACCGTATACCAGCCCTATTATTATTACATTACCTGTCAGGTCTGTGCCTCCCCCATTATTGTAATTGACATAGTTATATTTTGCCTGCAATGAAAAATAGGAACGTTTGTGCTTACCTTTTATCACAGCATCTCTTACGTATATCTTATAAGCAAGACCCGCATTGGCATAAAACGACTTTACAGATTGTGTATTCGCCACATCTTCCACAACTGGTTCATACAATGTTTGAATTTCTTCATAACCTAGACCCACTAAAAAATCAAATTCGCTTTTACGGGTACGAAACAACTTACAGCCAATATCGGCACCAGTAAACCAACTTATGTAATTATTGCTATTGTAATATACACCATCTTTTAAAACAGTATAGTTGTTTTTAGCATCGCCAAATCTCAAACCAAATGTATAGTCTACCATTATCACTTCTCATCTGCCACCAAGATTATATGCAATGTAGGGATGACTACCCAGTGTACTTAGCGGACCGTTCGGCAGCCACATACCCAATTGAATATTGCTACTGAAACCATGTATTTTATTGTGATAGTTTTTGCTGGCTACGTATTTTTTTCCCAGAATAGAAGGTTCATATTTCACAGAGTCCAGTTCTGCAAATGCCACACTTTCTGGCCTGGCATAAAACTTGATTAAAAACTCCTCAGCTGGCGAATAAGCTCGTTTACCAATCAAGGAGGCAGCCATCTCCTTCAGAAAGTTATAATACTGCTTGTAAAACTTGTAGTATTCTGTATAATCTTTTGGCAAGGCATAATTGTTATCCACCCACAAACTATACTGATTGTCAGATATAGCGCCAGCCACCGCTGATCTGTATTCCTTTAGGTAGTAAAAAATATCCCTCACATATATATCGCTATCTGTAAAGGTTGATTTGGAACGAGGTGCTAAAAACTCGTTTTCTGTAAGACTTTCCTTGAAAGTATTGTTCTTGATACTGTTAAGAATAGACAGTGAAACAATGCGCTCATTTGGTGCGCAATGGTTTTTCCAGAAGATAATAAGTGCTGAGAGTGAATCTCGCTTACCTTGCTGATACAGCCTTTGCGACTGCAATACTGCATTGTACTCTACCTCATAACAGTCGTATATTCTATACTCCATTAGGTGTCTCATGGCAGTATCTGGCACTTGTGCCATAGCCAGCTGTGCAAAACAAAGACCTAAAATTGTTAATAGGATATTTTTCATAAAGTCTGCATTATTAGCCACTAAGCGATTAAAAATAGCCGGAAGTGCTTTGACAACACCTCCGGCGAAAACTAATTACACTCCCAGTTTTAAAACTACTGGCAATACTATTAAATATTAAACTTGATACCTTGCGCCAATGGCAACTGATCGCTGTAATTGATAGTGTTTGTTTGGCGACGCATGTATGCTTTCCAGCTATCAGAGCCACTTTCACGACCTCCACCTGTTTCTTTTTCTCCACCAAACGCACCACCTATCTCAGCTCCACTGGTACCAATATTAACATTGGCTATCCCACAATCACTACCAGCAAAAGACAGGAATTGCTCAGCCTCGCGCATGTTCAGCGTCATAATAGAAGAAGACAAACCTTGTGGTACAGCATTTTGCATAGCTATAGCCTCGTGCAGCGCACTGTACTTCATGATATATAATATCGGTGAAAAGGTTTCGTGCTGTACTATCGGCCATTCATTCTGCACCTCAAAGATGCAAGGCTTCACATAACAACCACTTTCGTAGCCCTCGCCACTCAGTACACCACCTGCTACTACAGCTTTACCACCCGCTTTTTTCACCTCTGCTATGGCGTGGCTATAAGCAGCTACAGCATCAGTATCTATCAATGGACCAACATGGCTGTTCTCGTCTAGCGGACTACCGATAACCAGTTGTTTATAAGCCGCAACTAGCTTTTTCTTAAACGCATCATAAATGCTATCATGAATGATAAGCCTACGGGTAGTGGTGCAACGCTGACCAGCTGTACCCACTGCACCAAATATGGCAGCACGAAGAGCTATGTTTAGGTCGGCATTTTCTGTAACAATGATAGCATTGTTGCCACCTAGCTCCAGCAAAGAACGACCCAAGCGAGCTGCTACGGCTGCACCTACTGCCTTGCCCATACGCGTAGACCCTGTAGCTGATACTAAGGGTATACGAGCATCATTACTCATCCACTCACCACAGTCACGACCACCTATTACCAAACTGCACACACCCTCTGGCACATTATTATCCTTCAGCACATCTGCAATTATATTCTGACAAGCAAGACCAGACAAAGGTGTTTTTTCAGAAGGTTTCCAGATGCAGGTATTACCACAAATGAAAGCTAACATACTATTCCAGCTCCACACAGCTACCGGAAAATTAAAAGCACTGATAACACCTACTACGCCTAGCGGATGCCACTGCTCATACATACGATGCTGCGGACGCTCACTATGCATAGTAAGACCATATAACTGGCGAGACAGACCTACTGCAAAATCGCATATATCTATCATTTCCTGTACCTCACCATATCCTTCTTGCAGGCTTTTGCCCATTTCATAAGATACTAATTTGCCCAGGTGCTCTTTATGTTTGCGTAGGGCATCGCCCATTTGGCGTACTACCTCACCACGCTTAGGTGCTGGCCATGTGCGCCACTCTACAAACGCTTCCTGAGCCTTAGCAACTACCACATCATAATCCTCGCGAGTAACAGTAGTTACAGAAGCTATGCGCTTGCCATCTACCGGCGAAAATGAATCTATTTTTTCGCCGCCTGCTTTTAGCCATTTAGCACCTGTGGCTGCGCCATCATTTACCTTCTCTATACCCAGCTTGCTGAGCACTTTATCCATTTTCATGTTATTGTGTATTTGTCTGCAAAGTTACAGCTAATAAATGTGGCTATGAAATAGCATAAGTAAGGGTAGTTACAATTTTTTGGAACAGTATGTTATACAAGGTGTTGGCAAAACACTATATTTGATGCCATAAAAAAACTATTATGAAAAACTTTCCCCTTTGTGTGCTGGTAGCAGCCCTCTTCCTGCTAGTACCCAATATGACCTATGCAGGCTACAGTATAAAGAAAACACATACTGTGACTGTTCAACAAATAGCCGCTACCAACGCTGTAAGCAACATAGCAGTAGCTGAGCACAAAACTAGTGAAGCGGCTGCAATGATCAATCAGTTAGCCTCACCATCATTT
>JBIKKS010000085.1:0-7425 GCA_044360235.1 Flavipsychrobacter sp.
AACTACGATATGTATTGAACAAAGGTAAAACCGGATTTTCAGGGTTATACTGAAAAACATATTTACCCCCCTCTGCACCATACATCCATGAGCGATTGAGCCACTCATTGTCGCGAGTGGTATAGTATACCCTACCCATTGCATTAAAATGTTCGTTGCTGAAACCATAACGACCCACAACATCTGCAAACAAGTTTTTGCCGGTATCTATCTGATGGCGCACTGATATTTTGGGCGCAACATTATAACCTTCTACAATGTTGTAATTGATGATGTTATCGTTATTTGTACCTAAAAAGAGCGAATTGAGCGTGTAAGTATTTTTATATTTTTTGCTGTTGTAGCTGGTCTCCAGAAACATGAGACTAAGTGGTTTAAGCCTATTTTCTCTGCGCCTTACAGAATCAATATATTCAGGACTATTGAGCACGATAGTGAGACTATCCTTGATTACAAAATCTCGCTGTTCATCTAGCTCCAATGGCACTGGGCGGTCTTGCCAGTGTGTGGTGTCTTTTTTATTGGCGGTTTTATCGTAAAGGCTGGTAACCTTGCTGGCGAAAATAGAATCCGGTATAGGTTCATTAACACGCTGTTTGTTATAAACCGCTACACCAGTAGCAGTGACATCGAACATCATAAACTTGACCGCAAAATAAAGTACCTGACTTTTTATAACCCAATTATCTTTTTGTAGCGGCAAGAAAACCTGCTCTACCCTAAGTGTGTCTACGGTGCTCATACCAGACTCCTTGACCAAGGTGACGTCGAGACTGTGTATAGCCCACTGATTGTCTACAATGTATATTACGCCATTGAAGCAGGGCTCGTACAAGCGTCTCTGTATGACTTGTATCTTGTACACAAGATGTCCGTCTTCCATAAATGTACCCAACAGCTTGTACTTATAATAGTTGAGTGCATTGTCGCTGACGGGCGATATAAAACCACGAGATGTGCGCCCGAATACACTAACAATATTGTCGTAGAAAGTGATAACAGAAGGAAAACGAGAAAAACCCAGCCCTCCTTTGTTGCCGCTTTCGCGCACAGAGTGAATGACAGTTTTTTCTTTATCACCATCGGAGTAATAATCAGCTTCCTCTTCGGTAAGGTACAATACCCCTTTGCCAGCGCTATCTACACCTAGGTCTGCCGACTTTATTTTTTGCCCCATAAACTTATCGGGCAAGTGGCGGGAGCGCATAACACCCTTGAAGTAAATGGATGACTGAAAAGAGCGCACCTGATCGAGGTGAAATTTGCGCCGCTTGATGGCACTACGAATGATGCCATAAGCAGGGTCTTCGGCAGATGCACGCACAACAACTTCGCTCATTTCGAGCGATTCTTCTTTAAGTATAAAGTTGTGAACAACAGTTTCTGTGCCAGAGATAGTGACATTAAAGGTAGCCTGCCCAAAACCTATAAACTGACAAACTACCTTGTGTAAACCAGCATCAACAGATAACATATAGTCGCCACTGCCATTGGCATTAACCCCATTTGTGGTGCCCTGTATGTATATAGTGGCGTATGGCAACGGCACTCCCTTGTCGTCGTATACCTTGCCCTTTATGACACCGGCCCAAAGACTGGGAGCACACAAAAGCACTAATAGTGTAGTAATGTAAAATCTCATCAATCTGGTTATTTTTCACTCACAACAATTAGCCCCACACACTTTCGGCAGTAATAACTAATTACTTTTACTAAATAGCAAAAGACGACAAAAAGTTACGATAAATACAGAATCAGCTAGCATAAGCTAACTGAATATGACAATATGGTGTTTTTTTTTAACAAAACAAACAATGTGCCGGAATCCTACTGAGTACTGAACAAACCATGTATCTGCGCATCTATTTTGCGAACCACATCGGCAAAGTCGAGTTCTTTTTCGGCAAAATTGCAGTTGTCTACATCTATCACCAATAGTGGCCCATCTTTATAGCCTTCAATCCATTTATTGTAAAAACCGTTTAGTCGTTTCAAATAGTCGAGACGTATGTTTTCTTCGTAATCGCGACCACGTTTTTGAATTTGGTCTACTAGTGTAGGAATAGAAGCTTTGAGATAAATGAGCAGATCAGGTGGTTGTACCAATGTCTTGAGATTCTGAAAAAATGATGTATAATTTTCAAAATCGCGATTGGTCATTAGCCCCATATCAAAAAGGTTTGGGGCAAAAATGTAGGCATCCTCGAAAATAGTGCGGTCTTGGATAACAGTTTCGGTACCCTTACGAATTTCTATGAGGTGCTTGATACGATTATTAAGAAAGTATATCTGCAAGTTGAACGACCAACGGTGCATGTCTTCATAAAAATCTACCAGATAGGGATTGTGCTCTACATCTTCAAAATGAGGTTTCCATTTGTAGTGCTTAGCCAGCATACCTGTAAGCGTGGTTTTGCCAGAGCCTATGTTGCCGGCTACTGCTATATGTTTGGTCTGTGATTTTGAAGACATTTGTAAAGGCATAACTATTGCGAATATACGGGTAAGCAGATAAAAAATAACTGTAAAATATAATAAGGCTATAGAGCATACAGACAAAACACTGCAAATAAAATACCCCGCATGTATGGGTATATACTACCGATAAATGCAGGGCTAAGTAGTAAAATGCAATTAATAAAAGTTGACTACCAAAGGTTCATTTTGTTTCTAAGTGTATTTGGGATGCCATTTTTGTGAAGCAAAATAGCAGTGGTTTTATAACGTACATACGAGCGTGAAACATGGATATATCCTTTATAATCGTTTTTGTCGCCCCAAGAGTTTTTCACTACATAGTATTTCCGACCGTTTTGGTCTGCTGCAAGCCCTACTATGTGCATACCATGGTCATCGGTGGTTTCGTAGTTATCGAATGCCAACTGACGCATTTCTGGAGTGATAACACGCTCATACTTAGGACCATCAAACATGTACTTCTTTTCAGAATCGTCCATGTTTTCGTAATCTTTCTCTGGCACATAAGCTACCCCATTCTTCCAACTGAAGTATTTTTCGCTTACATCAGTAGCCCAAGACACAGTAAAACCTTTATTCAGGGCATTGTCTATAATATCTGTAAGGTCTTCCATCTGCACATTGTATACTTTGTCGAACGACCAGTTGTCGGGCACCATAAGCATCGTCTTTTTGTAGTAGGGCGCAGTAGTAACAGAGGTTAGCTCAATATAGTCTTCGGGGTGTATACCTACACGCTCCTTGGCAAAACTTTGGGGAGTATATGTTTTGTAGTTCCACTTGAAGGATTCGGGTATTTCTCCCAAGTAAGAATTGAGCACATCGTTGTAAGCTTTTTTCCAAGATGTGGTGAGTTTGCCATTAGGGTTAGCTACTACTGCATCTAGCATTCCTTTGAGTATAGCCTGCATTTCGGCAAACTTGTTTTTGTCTGTGCCGTAGTTTAGCCCTGTATAGGCATCTTTAGGCATAGCACCGTACTTCGCATACATATTCAGCACATCGTGGCAAGATCCACCATCGCCCCAAGCTACGGAGCCATGCATGCGCACATAATTTTCAGCCTTTTCGGAGTACACGCATCTAGCACTAAAAATGGGAGCTAGCTCTATGGGGTCTTTGCCCATACGCATCATTTCGCTTTCCAGAAACGAGTTGGTGGCATAACTCCAGCAAGTGCCTGAGCTTGCCTGATTTTTAACCACGGTACGCTCTAGGTCTATAAGTTTGTTGAACTTGTATTTGCTGTCGGTACCTTCTTTTTTTGCCTTGTCTTTATTGATCGTAATTACGTTAGTGTTGGTGTAGCTCTGATTAGATTCAATTTTTCTTATCAGGTCGTCCTGAGCAGTTGCCAGTAGCGGACACACGGCAAAAGCCAGCATAGTTATTTTTCTCATTGTGGAGTAAGTGCTTTTTGTAAAAGTAAAATTAAAAAAGAAAAGGAACGATGAAAAAATAAATTATACTACCACAGCAAACCTAATCTCTGTGCTGGGGTGCCTGAATGGCATGGCTGCGCAGCCATGCTGTAGTGTGTGGCCCCTCTGAAAACAGCAGATCTAAAATACTAAGACCAGACACAAAACCTATACGATCGGCAAATACTTGATAGTAAAAAGGTGTGGGTAAATACTGGTAATCATCTGTGCGAAGATCAATAAAGTCATCGGGGTATAGCGGCAGGTACAGCTCGGACTGTGAATGAGTGAAACTGAATTTTAGTTGTTGATTGACCCAATCGAAGGCAGCGATATTGAACTGTAACAATGAAGTATACTCAGTTTGAAATAAAACAGCCAAAGAATCGTAATAATGAAAAAAATAGGGTGACCTGTTATAAACAGATACTATAGTGCGCCAATGCTGCACCTGCCAGCGACTGTCGTTCTGTATCTGCACACAATGCATAGGCACATGATTTTTGCGCCCCTTTATGAGTGGAATACTTAGCAATACAGGATTGTTAGACCCACCTATCTGGTATCTGTTCCTGTCCGACATTTTGCGGTAATGCTCGTGAACATCGAACACAACCTCTGTAGCCGCAACAAGATGCAGCCACCAACCCACTGGCGGAAAGGTATAATAAGGAGATACAAAGCGCATTGTGGTATAAATAATTGCGAAAAGTGGTGAAAAAGCAGACAAAAGTAATCTTTAGCCCGATAAAGAAATGAAGTGATAAAGATGCAGAAAAGTGAGTGTGCAACACATAGGCATATTCCAACAACTATTTCTATTTTTGGCACCTGAAAACTTCCCATTGACTATACCGGAATCGCTGCTGCAAGAGTTGCAAGGAATAAAAGGATTTGATAAGGCATCATTTGTAGCTGCACATGCTACTGCAGCGCCCGTATCTGTGCGCATACACCCTGTGAAGGGCAAGGGTATGTTTATGACCAATGAACGAGTAATGTGGCACCAGAATGGTGTTTACCTGCCCGAGCGACCTGTGTTTACGCTAGACCCCGCATACCATACAGGAGCGTATTATGTGCAGGAGGCATCGTCTATGTATCTGGGGCGAATGCTGCAACATGTACTAGCTGACAGAGAAAACCTGCGTATACTAGACCTATGTGCCGCACCCGGAGGCAAAAGCACACTGATAGCCAGCGCCATGACCGATAGCAGCCTACTGATAGCCAATGAGGTGATAAGAACAAGAGCATCAATACTGGAAGAAAACATTAGTCGTTGGGGCTACATGAACACCTGGGTAACAAGCAATGACCCTAGAGACCTGGGCAAACTAACTGGCTACTTTGACGTGATAGTAGTAGACGCCCCATGCAGCGGATCGGGATTGTGGAGGAAGGACGCAGCTGCGCTCAACGAATGGAGCGAAGCCAATGTGACACTGTGCCACCAAAGGCAACAACGGATACTGGCTGACGTATGGCCTGCACTAAAAGAAAATGGTGTGCTGATATATGCTACTTGCTCTTACTCGCCACAGGAAGATGAAGATGTGCTGGACTGGCTGGCTGCTACTTACTCTACTAAAGGCGTAACAATACCACCTGAGGGGCACTGGGGTATAACAGAAATAACATCGCCTACGCACCAAATGCCGGGTTATAGGTTTTATCCGGGCAATGTGAAGGGGGAAGGATTCTTTATAGCAGCGGTGCAAAAAAATGAATCAGCAGGTAGCCTGAAACCATTGAGATTTAAAACAGCTTTGAACCCGAAAATACAAGCAGCAGCAGCCCACCTACTGCAACGGGATGATATAGTGCTGATAGCCGGCAAAGACAATAGCTATAATGCTGTAAATATGCTGCACGAGGCAGATATAGCACTACTGCAACAGGCTGTATACCTCCGCAAAACTGGCTTAGAGGCAGGCACCCCAGTGGCCAAAGAATGGATACCTGCACACGATGTGGCAGTGAGTGTAGATATAAACAAGGGGCTACCCGCAATAGATACAGACCGAGAGCAGGCGCTGCGCTTCCTGAAACGCGAAGAAACTGGTATAGACAACATACCGAAGGGGTGGCATGTGGTGCGGTACAACGGGGAAGGACTGGGCTGGATAAAGGCACTGGGCAACAGAACAAACAATTATCTGCCCAAACAGTGGCGCATACGCATGGACATAGATGTGTAAAATGAGCCTCAAAAAAATATAAGGCTATTGTTGTGTTATGTTTCTGAAAACAGAAAAAACTACTTACCTTTGCAGCCACTGGTAAGTCTTATACGGCCAGCTCCCATTGAATCCCCCAGGACAGGAATGTAGCAAGGGTGTTTGGTCGTAGCGGTGCGATGTGAGTAACTTACCAGTTTTTTTGTGCCTATAGGTATCAAATGTTTCAATAAATATCGGATTGAACCCTAGATTTATACAATGGAGAGTGAAGCATTGCTGAATTATGCGCCATATGTCCTTTTATTGATAAAAATGATCAATCACTCATTGAATTCAGCTCGTCACTATTTTTGATAATGATATCTGAGCGAATAGATAGTTAACTTGTTTTGCTGAAACTTATAAATAATTCGGTGCTCATCGTTAATTCGCCTCGAGTACCATTCAGACCAATTGTGTTTTAATTTTTCTGGCTTACCAATGCCGTCAAATGGATTAATTTGAATTGCTTCGATTAACTGCCTGATTCTTTTTAAGATAATTGCATTGCCAGATTTTTTCCAATGTTCCAAATCTTCCAAAGCCGTAGGCATCAGTACTATTTCCATATATCGTCAATAGATACTTTAACACCTTGGTTATTTTTTTCCTGTTGGGCTGCTTCATTGAGCCGATTTATCATAGCAGGTGAGGCAGAAAGGTAAGCGGTATCATCAACATCTACTTTGCTGGATGTGTAGCTAACATGCAGAGCATCAAGGAACAACTTTATGGCTGTTTCCTGGTCGGTATTGACGGGGTGTATTGTTAATGTACTCATTGCACAAATATAACAAAATTAAAAGTCCGTGTAGAAGTTTAGACTAGATTTTGATTGTTAAATTTAGTTGTGAATGAGAATGGAAAACTTGAATATTTAAAGAATGTACCGTTAATAAATATCCATTATGGGTATATGGTTGTAGCGGTGCGATGTGAGTAACTTACCAGTTTTTTTGTGCCTATAAGTCTTGTTTATTGCATACAGCAATACAAATTAAAAATGCTCTTTTCCATCGCAAATACTGAACCTCAAAAATGAAATTAGGTTTAGCAATTGAACGAAAAAGAGCAATAAATGATTATTAATCGCACTAGCACTCACTCAGCCCAAGCGGTACCTGTATCGCTAGTCCACCCTCGGCAGTTTCTTTGTATTTATGGTTCATGTCTAGTGCAGTTTCGTACATGGTGTTTACCACATCATCGAGGGTGATACGTGCATTTTGTGGATTGCTCTGCAATGCTAGCTGCGATGCTGTGATGGCCTTGATGGCACCCATGGTGTTGCGCTCAATGCAGGG
>JBIKKS010000086.1:0-7415 GCA_044360235.1 Flavipsychrobacter sp.
GTAGTAAAACTCATTGCCTGGGTGTATCTCCAGCAGTGGATAGGGGAGGTTACCAAAATATTTGCCTGCAAAAACATTGTAGTATAAACTGCCAAATGGTGGTATGTAGCTAAATCCTGTCATAGACAATCTAGCTTTCTGATAGCTGTAAGCGCCATTCAGCAAGCCCTTTATGCCTGTAGTTACAGCAAGCCCTATGGTTGGGTACTTGCTCTTAACACTTACACGTTTAAACTGTCCTTGCAAGTACTTCTCTTTATACGCAAACCTCAGGTCCACACCCACCTCACTGCTTATCACATTTTCGGCAGGGTTGCCATTCACATCTCTGAAAATTCCTGTTCTGGGCAGCGGCTTAAATGGGGTAAAATCTCTATGTTCCAGTATCAGCTTATGACTCAGTCCATTAAAATATTGTTTGTAAAACTCTAGTCGTTTATCATCAGTAAAAGCCAGTTTCCATGGCACACCTGCCTTTCGGAATAGTGTACTGAATATGTTGTCAGCCCCTACTTGGTCGTAGTAGTTGGTAGTTTGGCTTACATCATAGGCATAATAAAACTGTAAGTAGGTCCATGGGTTTCGGTTCAACATCCACTTTCCAGTGAGCCCGTATTTGAAGCGTTCGTCCCTGGTGCCATATGCTACATATCCTGTAAACTGAAAGTTTTTTAGCTTACGTGGTGTACCCAGAGACACTCTGAATCTACTTCCTTCTACAGCATTCATACTATACAGATAGAAGTAGGGGCCTACTTGTATTGGTCCAAAATCCTTAACCCCTGTAGATACAAAGGTTATCAGGTTTTTGTAAGCAGTAGTTATGGGCATTTGGTTTATGGTGTCCACCATCTTGTAAATGGCAGCCTCGTTTTTACTCAGTGTATCAGGGCGGTTTTCCTTCCACCACTCATCACTCATGTATTTGGCAGAGTCTAGTTTTACTACATCTTCTTTTACTTTGGGGTTATCTAGTACTAGGTCTATCGTGTCTTTGTTGATGCGTATATTATGGTAGGTAGTGGTTTTTCGCCCTATCATTCCCGGCATCTTCTTAGATTTATATGCCGAAAAACCCGCTATAAATTTATCCTTTACACAAAACCAAAAACTATCCACTGGCGCAAACTCCTGATACAGTGCCACCTTGTCTAGCCAGTTTATATTCACATCTCGCCCTATCTCCATACTTATACGCTGTATGGCATACACCGAGTCTACTACCCAAAAGTCGCCAGTAAAACAGTTTTCCAGCGGTCGTTTTGGGGTATACTGCACCAGTATTATGTTGTGCCCATAGGCTACCTGGGTATCCTTTATTTTATATTTATAAAACAGCAACCCCTCATTGCTTATGGGGCTCACAAACTTTTTATCAAACACCGGCACATAGTCTTTGTAGATGTTCATGTTCTGGTGAAACGTGCCTAGATATTTCACCACATTTTCATTGTTCACCCCCTTCACCATACTAGCCTTTATTACCTCTCTTACCTTTTTAGGTTTGCGTCTGAAGTAATAGTCCGATAGTGTTTCGGTTAGGTACAGTGGCAGATATGGTTTTGAGTCAGAAACTGTATCCAGATTATTGTATATGAAACCATATTTTTTCAGCAATGGTATTTTCTCAAACTGGTTTTTAGATAGCCGTTGTAGGTCAGCCTCCAGCCTGTTATAGGCCTCATAGCTATAGTTTTCTGCTCTGTCGGGGTTATTGTATGGTTTGCGTTCTATTATTTTTTTTACCAACACTATGGCAGGGTCTTCACCAGCATGAAACACAAACTCGCTCAGTGCCGTTTCAGACCGTTCCATTTCCAGTATGTAGTTATACTCATATCTGGTTTTACTCAGGGTGCGTTTTATGGTTTTGTAGCCAATCGCATTCACATAGAGCGTATCTACTGGCAAACCCATCATTTTTAGTATAAAGTTCCCATCTAGGTCGGCGGCAGTACCTATAGACGATCTGGGTATAAATACCGTAGCAAAAGGTATACCCTCGCCTGTGCCCCCATCCACCACCTTGCCATGTATCACATACTCTCCGGGTTTTAGTCGGGGTGGGGTAGGTGCTGTTTTAGGAGTGGTGGGCAATATCAGCGAGCTAGTATCTATCTCTAAAGAATCAGTAATTATACGAAGCCGTACACTTGTATCCACACGCCTCAGCGAATCGTTGGTTTGAGCAAGCAGCGATATCTGCGATAGAAATAGGAGAATGGTGATGGTAATATTGCGGAGCGCCATGCTTGTGATACCCAATATGTGGCAAAGTAACGAATAAAGGCAACAAAATCTGCAATTATTTGATATAGACACCCACATATACACCCTTACGTTATGTTATATACAGCCAGCATTTAACCCCATTAGCTATTGCAATGCCACTATAGATTGAAACAACCTGCTTTTTTTGACTTTTGGCGCAAAAGCAAGTACTTTCGGGGTAAAATTGGCTTGCCAGATGCAAATAGCACAACAAATATTATTTATGATCTGCGCAGTAGCTGCCATTTTCTTTTTCACCAAAAAGGTTAAAGAAATACGCCGCAATATACTGTTGGGAAGAGATGAGGATATCAGTGACAATAAGGAGCAGCGGTGGAAGAATATGGTACTATTGGCACTTGGCCAGAAAAAAATGTTCAAAAAACCTATTCCTGCCCTCTTGCACTTGGTAGTTTATGCGGGTTTTATCATCATCAATGTAGAAATCCTTGAGATTTTGCTCGATGGTGTCACTGGTGCGCATCGCTTGTTTGCGCCCATGCTGGGTAGTTTGTATGCCTTTTTAGTAGGTTTTTTCGAGGTGTTGGCAGTTTTAGTATTGCTGGGTTGTGTAGTGTTTTTAATTCGCCGCAATGTACTGAAAGTGAAGCGGCTGGATATGCCTGAACTAAACGGCTGGCCTCGCAATGATGCTAATCTTATATTGATTATAGAAGTTGTGTTGATGTCATTGTTCATCATAATGAACGTTGCCGACCTCTCATTGCAGCAACTAGGTGCCGAGCACTACACCAAAACTGATTCTTTCTGGATATCTGGCAGCCTCACCGGCATGTTTTCAGGCATGTCTGTTGGTACACTCATAGCCATAGAGCGCACGTGCTGGTGGTTGCACATAATAGGTGTATTGTTGTTCCTCAACTATTTGCCTTATTCCAAGCACCTACATATAGTGTTGGCCTTCCCCAATGCCTACTATGGCAAGCTGATACCACAGGGCGAAGCCAAAAACATGAAGGAAATACAAAACGAAGTGCTGTACATGATGGAGCCTGATAAAGCCCCTGCCGAAGCAGCCGCACCTACCAGTTTTGGAGCCAAAGACATAAAAGACCTGAGCTGGAAAAACCTGCTCGATGCCTACTCCTGCACCGAGTGTGGCAGATGCACCGATGCCTGCCCAGCCAACATGACCGGCAAGAAACTATCGCCCAGAAAAATAATGATGGATACCCGCGACCGTATGGAAGAAGTGGGCAAAAATATCAGTCTCAATGGCGAGTTTCAGGACGATGGCAAGTCGCTGCTACATGGCTACATCACCACCGAAGAACTCAGAGCCTGCACCACCTGCCAAGCATGTGTAGAGGCTTGTCCGGTATCTATCGACCCGCTCGACATAATAATGCAATTGCGCCGCAACCTGATAATGGAAGAAAGCAGTGCCCCCGGCGAGTGGAACATGATGTTTGGCAACATAGAAAACAACATGGCCCCTTGGAAATTCAGCCCCGATGATAGAGATGCATGGGTAAATGGATAGTGAGTAGTTAATTGTCAATTGTAAAAAATTAGATTAAGAATTCTGAATTTTTTCAAGTTTGCTTCCTAACACAGTTAGTAATTCTTGAGAGGAATCTCAGAGTACAATAATAAATAGAGTCTATGTCTATAAAAAACATGGCAGAATATGCCGCAAATGGAGAGGTGCCTGAGGTGTTGTTTTGGGTGGGTTGTGCTGGTTCGTTCGATCAGCGTGCACAGCGAATTACCAGAGCTTTTACACAGATACTAGATAAGGTGGGTGTGAAATTTGCGATACTGGGCAAGGAAGAAATGTGTACCGGCGACCCCGCTCGCCGTGCAGGCAATGAGTTCCTGTTTCAGATGATGGCCTACAACAACATCAACACCCTAAATGCGTATGGTGTTAAAAAGGTAGTAACTATTTGTCCTCACTGCTTCAATGTGTTCAAAAACGAATACCCCAAGCTGGGTGGCGACTATGAGGTCATACACCACACCACCTTTTTGCAGCAACTCATCAACGAGGGTAAGGTGGTGCTGAAAGACGGTGGCGCATTCAAGGGCAAAAAAATCACCTATCACGATAGCTGTTATCTGGGTAGGGGCAATGGCATATACGAAGCTCCGCGCGAGGTGTTGCAGGCTTTCGATACCGAACTGGTGGAAATGAAGCGTTGCCGCAGCAATGGTATGTGCTGTGGTGCTGGTGGTGCGCAGATGTTCAAAGAAGAAGAACCCGGTACTAACCGTGTCAACTTCAACCGTGCCGAACAAGTATTAGAAACTGGTGCCACTATCATAGCCGCAAACTGTCCATTTTGTACTACTATGCTTATGGATGGGGTGAAGAACAAAGAAAAAGAAGACAGCGTACAAGTGCTAGATATAGCAGAGATGGTAGCTATGTCTATCTGATTGCAGGAACATGTTTAAATGGGGCTATTATGAGCAAAAAGACATTAGTACTCGGTGCGTCCGACAATGAGGGCAGGTATAGCAACATGGCTATGCTGCGCCTGCAAGCCAATGGGCATGAGGTAGTGCCGGTGGGCAAGCGTGCTGCTGTGGTAAAGGGAATGGAGATACTTACTGGTATGCCATCTGTCAGCGATATAGATACAGTAACGCTGTACCTCAATCCTGACCATCAGAAAGCTTATTACGACTACATATTATCTGCCCAGCCCAAGCGTATCATCTTCAACCCTGGCACCGAAAACGAAGAACTGGAAGACCTCGCAGCCAGCAAAGGCATACTGGTAATGGAGGCATGTACACTGGTACTACTCAGTACTGGTCAGTACTAAAATTGCTGGCTTTCCATAGTTTCTTGAATTTTATATTCTCTCGGTGTTTTTTGACCCATTTTGGGGTGATTGCTGCATATTCCTGGTTCATTCTGGTTTTTGATTAGCTATTCTTTTTTCATTCTTCATTGTCTGATATTTATTATATTTGATGTTGGTGCAGAGAAGTTGTTAGTTGCTTATTTTAAAATACCAACGAAACGGTTTTATTGTGTCAGTCAAATACATTTACTATGAGCAAGCAGTATTTTGTAGATAGCAAAGCTAATTCTGGCGGATCTCTGGGCAATGAGTCGGGAAAAGTAATGGCAAAAACAGCCTTTATCAATGACCGTGCTTATGAGATACAAGATGGAGATACCATACTCACACTCATGCGTAGACATCATGGCAAGGATGCCATACCTACCCTGTGCGATGCCCCTAACCTCGACCCATTCGGGTCATGCAGGGTGTGTAGTGTAGATGTGGCATTAGTAAAAGATGGCCCTGTGAAAACTATGGCCTCCTGCCATACGCCAGTTATGCCCAACTCTTATATCTACACAGAGTCTGAGCGGGTGCAAAAACTGCGCAAGAATATCATAGAACTAGTACTTACTGACCATCCGCTCGACTGCCTTACGTGTGAGGTAAATAACAACTGTGAACTGCAGAGTGTGGCTGCGAGGGTAGGTATAAGAGATGTACGCTATCCCGAGGGTAAAAACCACCTAGACAGAAAAAAGGACCTCAGTCATGCCTATATGACCTCCGATTTCTCTAAGTGTATTAACTGTTTCAGATGTGTGCGTGCATGCGACGAAGTGCAGGGGCAGTTTGTGCTGAGTATGGGTGGTAGAGGGTTTGACAGCCACATCATAAAAAGTCTGGAAACTACCTTTGAAAAATCAGATTGTGTGAGCTGTGGTGCGTGTGCGCAAGCCTGCCCTACATCTGCTATATCTGATATTTTTGAGTCTAAATCGATACAGGTAGATGAAAAAGTGCGCACTGTATGCACTTATTGTGGTGTGGGCTGCAACCTGGAAGTAGCAGTGAAGGGTGGCAAAATCAAATCGATACAAGCGCCCTACGAAGCTGAAACCAATCAAGGACATACATGCCTGAAGGGTAGATATGCATTTTCGTTTTACAATCATAAAGACCGACTGCGTACCCCACTTATCAAAAAAGATGGGGTGTTTGTAGAGGCAACCTGGGATGAGGCATATGCACACATAGCTAGCAAACTAACCGAAATAAAGGCTAAACATGGCGCTGATGCCATAGCAGGTATATCATCCTCTAGGGGGACTAATGAGGAAAACTACCTCATGCAGAAGTTTATAAGGGCTGTAGTGGGTACCAACAATATAGACTGTTGCGCCCGTGTGTGCCACTCGCCCACAGCTATAGGTATGCAGCGCACGTTTGGTACGGGTGCGGCTACTAACTCTATAAAAGACCTGAAACTAACTGATTGTATACTAGTAATAGGTGCCAACCCCACTGACGGACACCCTGTAACAGGTGCCAAGTTGAAGCAGGTGGCAATGAGCGGCCGAACCAGTATAGTCATAGACCCACGTCGCACAGAGCTGGCTAAGTATGCTACATATCATTTGCAATTGCGCCCAGGTACCAATATGGCTATACTCAACATGATGCTGTACTACATCATCAGTGAGGGTATGGAGGATAAAGACTTTATAGAACGTAGAACAGAAGGCTATGAAGACTTTAAGCAAGAGATACTGTCGCAAGATATGGACGAGCTGGAGCGTATATGTGGTGTAGACAAAAAGCTGGTTAGAGACGCTGCTATAGCATATGCCAGCGCACCCAATGCTATGGAGTTTCATGGATTGGGGGTTACAGAGCACTCGCAGGGTACGTTTACCATAATGCTCATCACCAGCCTAGCTATGATTACGGGTAATGTGGGCAGACCAGGTGTGGGTGTAAACCCGCTACGTGGGCAGAACAACGTACAGGGATCGGCGGATATGGGATGCCAGCCGTATCAGGGTGCAGGTTATTTTGATGTGTCAGACCCGGTGTATCATAAAAAATACGAAGAGTTTTATAATGCTAAGCTACCCAACTATGCTGGGTTCAAAATACCTGAGATGTATGATGCTGCCCTTAATGGTAAGCTGAAAGCACTATGGGTGATAGGTGAAGACATGGCGCAGACCGACCCCAACACCCAACACGTAGTGAAGGCACTAGGTGAGCTGGAGCTACTGGTGGTGCAAGAGCTGTTTATGACAGAGACTGCTAAACTAGCCACAGTGGTATTGCCAGCGTCATCGTTTCTGGAGAAGAGCGGCACCTTTACCAATGGTGAGCGTAGGATACAGCGGG
>JBIKKS010000471.1:0-4227 GCA_044360235.1 Flavipsychrobacter sp.
GAGAGTAAAGGTGTGAGGACAATACAAACCATTACTTTCACTTTTCCAAACATATATCATGCACCGGACAATCAATGTTTTTCTATTTATTGCAGCCTTGTTATTGGGTGTTGTTGCCTCTGCTCAAACTAGGATTATTACCACCATAGCAGGTCAGGCAAATATGGGTTCTACTATTATACCAAAGGGCGATAGCTGTGGCAATATAGGTGTGGGTGGACTGGCAGCACATGCTATGATAAATGGTGCTGAATTTGTATGTGTAGATAAAACAACTGGCAATATTTATTTTTCTGGCCCTGGCACTGGTCTTAAACGTATTGAGGCAGCTACGGGTATACTCACCCAAATAGCAGGTGGTAGTGGTGGCACCGATGCCAGCGGTAGCGATACCATACCGGCTACAGCCACTGCATTAGAAATAGGTGGAATTTGCATGGATACAGCTGGTTATTTGTTGTTTGTTCATCACGGTTTCTCTATAGCACGGCTCAATATTGCTACTGGCTATTTCACCAACATTGTAGGCGTTCCTTGGCTGGGAGTAGGTGGCCCTTCGGGCGATGGTGGAGCAGCTACTGCGGCAGGATTGGTGGCATACAATGTGGCAGTAGATAGGCACAGGAACATATATATAGCAGACCGTGCCAATGGTATGGTAAGGCGAGTAGATGCCCTGACGGGAATTATAACCAGGGTAGCAGGCGATGGTTTTTCTTCGTTTTCGGGCGATGGGGGCTCGGCTACGACGGCCAGACTTTTCTTCTCATCTTGTGTTGCTATTGACAGTACTGGCAATGTGTATATAGCAGACTATGGTAATAACCGTGTACGAAAAGTAGATGCCACCACAGGTATCATCACTACCATAGCAGGTAATGGTAGTGGTGTTTACGCTATTAGCGATAGTTTACCAGCTATTGCGGTGAATCTTGGTCGACCTTATTCCTTAGCTTTTGATGATACAGGTTATCTACAGATTGGGTGTGGATTCGCATCAAGTAGTACAACCAAGATATGGAAAATGAACCTGACCGATGGTATTATTAGGTCTTATGCTTTTGGTTACATGAACAATTATCACCCAGCATTTCCTGGCGATGGCTTAGACCCTGATAGTTCTTATGCTACTCCATATGGTATAGCATTTGACTCGAGTAACAATATGTACATAGCAGACAAGTCCCGCATACGCAAAATAACGATAACCCCCGGTGAGGGTGGTGGTGGCGGAGATACCACTGGTGGGCAAGACACTACCAATGCGGTGAGCCACTACACAGGCAGCAGCATAAGGCTATACCCCAATCCCACCCACCAGCAGCTACACCTCAGTGGCATCAGCCACCCCATGCCCTATAGGCTGGTAGCCATCACCGGTGCCGCACTGGCACAAGGCACACTACTACCCACCGCCAGCACCATAGATATGGCAGCCTATCCACCCGGCATATACATACTAGAGCTACACAGCCCACAAGGCACAGTAATAAGGTATAGAGTGCAGCGAGAGTAAAGGTGTGAGGACAATACAAACCATTACTTTCACTATATCAAACATATATTATGCGCCAGACAATCAATATTTTTCTATTTATAGCCACTTTGATGTGGTGTTGTACCGCACATGCGCAAAGTAGAATCATTACTACCATAGCTGGGCAAACTATAAGGGCAGCCACTATACCTAAGGGGGATAGCTGTGGACACATAGGCGTGGGTGGGCTGGCGGCACATTCATTAATTAATGGTGTGGAATATGTCTGTGTAGATAAAATATCTGGAGATGTTTATTTTTCTGGAGGGGGTACAGGGCTAAAGCGTATAGAAGCAACTACTGGATTGCTTACCCAATTGGCAGGTGTCGGCACCGATTGGAGCGGAAGTGACACCATACCTGCTACAGCTATGGGGCTGGGGGTATTGGGGGCATGTATGGATACTGGAGGCTATTTATTGTTTTGTTATGCCAACACTCAGGTAGTTCGGCTCAATCTTGCTACAGGTTATTTTACTGTAGTAGCGGGTGTGTTTGCTTTAGGCGATGTATCTGGGGATGGTGGACCTGCAACTGCTGCTGGAATAAGACCCTATAACATTGCTTTTGACAGGCATCATAATTTGTACATTGTAGATAGGCATCATGCAGTAGTTAGGCGGGTAGATGCCTCGACTGGTATCATAACCAGGGTGGCGGGCGATGGTTTTTTATCGTTTGCTGGTGATGGTGGTCCAGCTACGGCTGCACGGCTTAGCGGACCCAACAGCATAGCTGTAGACAGTAATAGCAATGTATATATTGCTGATTCTGATAATAGACGTGTAAGAAAAGTAGATGCTGCTACAGGTATTATCACTACCATAGCAGGCAATGGCAGTGCTGCCTATGCTATCAGCGATAGCATTCCGGCTACAATTTTGAACCTTGGAAGTCCTGGTTCATTAGCTTTTGATGATACTGGTTATTTGTATATTGGAGCTTATTTTTATCCGGAGCATTATAGAAAAATATGGAAAATGAACCTGACCAATGGCATAATAAGATCTTATGCGTTGGGTAATATGCATTCTTCTCACCCCAGCTATCCGGGCGATGGCTTAGACCCCGATAGTGCATGGGCTTCTCCTGCTGCTATAGCATTTGATAGCAGCAATAATATGTACATTGCAGAAAACTGCCGTATACGCAAGATCACCATAACCCCCGGTGAGGGTGGTGGTGGCGGTGGAGATACCACTGGTGGGCAAGACACTACCAATGCGGTGAGCCACTACACAGGCAGTAGCATAAGGCTATACCCCAATCCCACCTACCAGCAGCTACACCTCAGTGGCATCAGCCACCCCATGCCCTATAGGCTGGTAGCCATCACAGGTGCCGCACTGGCACAAGGCACACTACTACCCACCGCCAGCACCATAGATATGGCAGCCTATCCACCCGGCATATACATACTAGAGCTACACAGCCCACAAGGCACATTAATAAGGTATAGAGTGCAGCGAGAGTAATGGTGTGAGGGGGAGATCATTGGCTTAGTTGGGTATAGTTGTGAGGTAACAGTGTAAAGAGGTGAAATTTTAATGATTGTTGACCATTTCTGGCACGATTATTTCATTACAAGTTGATACACCTTTTTCCCTCACAACTATTCTAAAAACGGAGGTCTGCGATGATTGGTTTTATGTTACTTTTCGCTAGTGCTATGTCATTAGTTATCAATTATGCCGATAAAAAACTGGCTCCCAAAGATGATGTGACTACTGAAGTAGTACAACCCGAAGAGCGCACCTGAACAGGGTTGCTTAATAAAAGTCCATCACAGCGTTGTGCTCATAGGTAGTGTGTGGGGCTATAGCTACACCTATCTTGTTGTAAGTGCCGAGGCATATTTTTCTATGCCCCAGCGATGGCACACCGTGGTCTTCCAGCAGCAACAGCAGTATCTCCAGTGGCTCATCCGATCCGTAATTGCAGCACTCACCATAGTAGTGTTTGTTTTTGCGGCATTTTTCATTGCGTCTTTCGTGGCCCACATAGCCCACCTTACCCGATGTTGTGGCATGGCATCTGGCGCTTACCATACACAGCGAGTCGGGCTGTAGTATGTTCAGGGGTGTCATTTGGCGCATAGTAGCCACTAGTGTTTTGTAGTACACCTCATTGCTTGTATCTATAAACGAGGATATATCGTGCGCCCTCGGCAATACCGTTTCGCAAAATAGTTTGGGGTTCATTCTAGCTAGGTTCAGCACATATATCAGCTCCTTTTCTTTTTCGGTCATGTAGCCTACTTTCTCAGCCGTATTGCACACTCGGTACTTTGGGTCATTCCACTTTGCCGAGTATGCAGCCAGTGGCGATGTATCGCCATGCTTGCAGTAGCCACATATTGGCGCTAGCAATAGTACTATGATCGTTATTAAGTGTGTTGTTGTTTTCATGCGTCTATGGTTTTTACTCAATTGCCCGACCCTTTTATGCTAAGAGCCGGGCAATGGTATTATATAATGCTACTTGTATGTCATGTATAGTAGCAGCGGTTTACTTTTTAATGTTCATCTCGTCTATCAGCCAGCCAGCACCCCCAAATTTTTCAATCACAAACAGCGTATAGCGTATGTCTACAGATATATTCCTACAACGGTTAGGGTCAAAGTAATAATCGCTCATAGTGCCTTCATAAGCCCTGTCAAAATTGGTGCCTATCAGTTCGCCCTTAGCAT